>JADLHV010000060.1 GCA_020848595.1 Bacteroidia bacterium | reverse complement strand
TAAGATTAGAGAATAGTTTTTGATTGATTACCTTATTCCATTTAACCGCACTAGCAAAATTACCCCATCTAATATCCATTTCATCTTCATTGACTGTAGTGGTGTTAAATGCAATTGTCGAGTCTCTATTATACATATACATTCTATCGCGATTAGAATAAATACTAAAGAAAAGTTTGTTTTTATTGTCAATTCTATGACAAACTTTGGTGCTTAAATCATAAAAAGTATAAAAGAACTTATTATCCTTTGTGCTTATTGCTCTCAAAAATAAGATGTCCCAATCAGAACGTCGTGCAGCAATAGCAAAAGTAGTTCTTCCGTCTCTCGAAAGTGGTCCATTAATATCTAGTGTCAATCCAATTAAGCTATTCAAATACATACCACTGATATATTGAGAATTACCCTCTTTCATTACCACGTCTGTTATTGCCGATAAACGACCACCTTGACGAGCAGAAAATCCGCTTTTAGTAATATTGATACTGTTAATGCCTTCTGAATTAAAAATAGAATAAAATCCAAACAAATGGTTGGTATTATAGATTGGTACGCCATCTATTAGTACAAGGTTTTGATCTTGTCCACCTCCACGAACATACATGCCATTATTTAATTCTGTTCCTGGCATTATTCCCGGTAAATGTTTAATAGAACGTGCAACATCGATTTCGCCAGCTAAGGAAGGCATTTTTGTTATTTGCATTCCAGGTACTTCAAGATACCCATTTTCTATACGGTCTATAATCTTAAAATTGGTTTCCAAGACATAACGTATTAAATCGTCAATCTCCATAGAATTTTTAATTCTAATAGGTTGTGGTTTATTATTTGTCGAATCATCATCCAATTCTTCATCAGTTTCATCTACATTTTCATAAATGATTTTGACATTCGCAAATGGGTTTGTCTGCTCTTGGTATTCGTATTTCGTTTTTAATCGAATATCGATTTGTTTATTTTGATTTATTATTGTTGTATCTATAATTGCTAAATATCCTTCATTTAAATAAAGAATATTCTTAGTCCCATATGGTAAAGTAAGTGCGTAATAACCATAATTGTTGGTAACACATCCACTGCCCGTTTGAGGACAAAAGACATAAGCTCCAACTAAGACTTCGTCGGTTTCTCTATCGGAAACAAATCCTGAGATTGTAAAATACTGCGCTTTAGCGCTTTGGTTCAATAAAATGAAACTAAAAACAAGTAGTGAAATCTTGAAATTTCGTAAAAACATATGATCCTTTTGTGGTGGGTTAAAACTCAATGCAATTTAAGCGTTTTTTAACTATTTTATATACTTTGACGATAGTTTGTCTAATTTGGTTGGGTAAAAATATTTTATTATTTATTTTAAATTAAAAGTAAGTCCTAGATTGATTCACTTATTTACTTTTTAATTTTATATAATTGCCTGTAATTCAGACTTATGCAAGTGGTGTCATTCATTTTGTTAGATGTTTTGACCATAACTTGTGGAAAAGCCTGAACAAGATGCGCCTATCTTTGAATTTATCATTTGAGAATTATTCGACGAATATTCATATCGCTCGTCTTCTTATTGGTCCTCGAAACTAAGGCTAATGTGCCTAATGATACAGCAGCTATTCAAACAGATACAGCTGATATCATGAAAAACTTGGACCTAAAACGTGTTCCCGGAGTCGATACTTTGTTCAAAGTAGCAAAAAAGTATCTGGGAAGATGGGCACACCTATTTATTGCCATTAAAATCGAAGAAAGTGGTAATTCTGGTCATTATAGCTGGCTTTCTGTCAATCATTATAATTTATGTGGTATGCGTTTTCCTAAAACTCGAAAAACTTATGCCATTGCTTCAACCAATACAAATTATGCCATTTATCGAAATTGGTTTGAATGTATGCTCGATTTTAAAATTTATATCGAAAATCACGAAGCTAAGTTTATTACTAAATTTAAACGCGATCCAAAAGACGATGTAGAAATGATTAATTATATGTTTAATACTTTCAACCATTTTGCTAAATGGAAAAAAGATATGTTAATCTTAATCAAATATGTACATAGGAAATACCACTAAGTGGTCTCTATTTATTTTCTGAATCTCCTTTCAATCATAGTATAATTGAATATTATTTAATCCGCTATTTTTAAGAACCAATTAGATTAAATCGATTGAAAATTTAATTTAAAACATTCGCAAAGAACTTTACTTAGAATATAAATTCGTTAATCTCATTTACTTAACTTTGTCGCATGTTCGTCTCTGGATTTACCATTGCAAGAAATGTCGTAAAAGCTGATTATCCGCTCAAAGAAGCTGTTGAATCTGTTTTACCTATTTGCGATGAGTTTGTAATTGCTGTTGGAAAAAGTGACGACAGTACGCTCGAATTTGTTCGTTCTTTTAATTCTCCTAAAATTAAAATCATTGAAACTGTTTGGGACGATAACTTAAGAGAGGGTGGGAGAGTGCTAGCTATTGAAACAGATAAAGCTCTGATGGCAGTTTCTCCTAAAGCAGATTGGTGTTTTTATGTGCAAGCCGATGAATGTTTGCACGAACAATATCTCGAAACTGTTATGGAAGCTATGATTGACTATTTAGATGATCGTTCGGTTGATGGATTATTATTTAATTACAAACACTTTTACGGTAGTTACGATTATTTGGCCGATAGCAGAAATTGGTATCGAAAAGAAATTAGAGTTATTAGAAATGATGCATCAATTCGCTCTTATAGAGATGCACAGGGTTTTCGAAAAAATGACCGAAAATTAAAGGTTAAAGCTATTGATGCTTATATGTTTCACTACGGTTGGGTGAAACATCCCAAACAACAACTCGAAAAGCTTAAACAAGCCCGTAAACTGTGGCATAGTGACGAGTTTATAGAAAAATCTTATGCTAATATAAATGAGTATGATTTTAGTATTGTAGATTCTTTAAGTCGATATCAAGGTTCTCATCCAGAGGTTATGAAAGCGCGTATAAATGCTAAAAACTGGGAGTTTGAATATGATATTAGTATTAAAAAAATGTCTTTTAAAAAGCGCATTTTACATTTTATTGAAAGATTAACTGGCTGGCGTGTAGGTGAAAATAAGAATTATATCGAAATTTAAGATTCGTTTAAATGAATGTCTAATGCATCTCTGAGTGCTATACCAATAAAGTTGAAGCCCATAACTAATGCCATTATAACGAGTCCTGGAATTATAGATAAGTATTCACTATCAAACATAATATACGGATAATTCTCTTTAATCATCATACCCCAACTTGGAGCTGGTGGCGCTAAACCCAATCCTAAAAAACTTAAACCTGATTCTAACAAAATAGCTGAACCAAAAATCGATACAGCTAAAACGATTAATGAACTTCTTAAATTCGGTAAAATATGTCTAAACATAATTCTATAAGAACCAAATCCTAGAACTCTAGCTGCCTGTACGAATTCTTTTTC
>JADLHV010000059.1 GCA_020848595.1 Bacteroidia bacterium | reverse complement strand
CCATAGAATCATAATTAATATGATTGGTATTAGTATATTTTAATTTAAAGTCATTGATTACAGAAAGCGAAGACGGGCTATGTATAGAGCTAGACACGATAGCGATTTTACCTCCAGCAGATTGAATTTCGTTCAATTTAGAAGTAATTTCAGCATCCATATCTTTCCAATCAACCTTAGCTAGAGAGCGGCCACTAACTTTAACCGGACCATCCAAGCGTTCGGTATCATAAAGACCGAGGATAGACGCTTGACCAGTAGCACAAAGACCACCACCAGAGATAGGAGAATTTGAGTTACCATCTACCTTAATAGGACGACCTTCGCGAGTTTTAACTGTGATACCACAACCAGTAGAGCAAGCACCACAAGTAGAATTATAGTAATTGGCGTTACCTGGAGTGATTTCTTCTGGTTTAACAAGATAAGGCACTACATTCCTAACAGGAGCTGAGTTACAAGCGGCGAGAGATACAGCTGCGACGCTAAAACCGAAGAATTTTAGAAAATCCCTTCTGTTTGCTGACAAACCCAGGTTGTTTTCACTGAAAACTTCATCTAAAGGCAATGGTTCGTTGAATTCATTCTTTTGAGAAGCCAAGTATTCTTTGGTTCTGAATAATTCTTCTTCGCCTTTCCAGTATAATTGTTTTTTTGCCATTTTTTATGATTAGCCTTTATATTCTATTAGTAATATTAGTAGTGACATTTTGAACATTCCAATGCTCCGTTTTGAGCTGGAGTTATCTTGATTTTGCCGTCGTTTGTAAAGTATTTGCTATAAACTGAATTTTTATTATCCTTTTCAGCTTTGATTTTAGCGTGTAGTTTTTCGTAATATGGATTATTTTCTACATCGATATTTCTTTCTTTATGACAGTTGATACACCATGCCATTTGAAGTGTAGAATATTGTTGTACAACTTCCATTTCTTGAATTGGACCATGACAAGTTTGGCAAGTTACGCCAGCACCTTTTACGTGCATACTGTGATTAAAGTAAGCATGGTCAGGTAGATTGTGTATTCTAATCCAACGAATTGGTTTAGCATTATCACCATATTTTCCAGATTCAGCATCATAATCCATTGCTGCATAAATTTTCTTAATTTCTGGAGAAATATCGCCATTATACTTATCACGTAGTTGAACACCTTTATGACAGTTCATACAAGTATTTAAACTTGGAACACTTGCTTGTTTAGAGTATTCTGCAGTTGAGTGACAGTATTTACAATCTATTTGAAGATCACCAGCGTGAATTTTATGAGAATATTTAATTGGTTGTTCAGGTGCATAACCTTGTTGAACACCTACATCAGTTACACCAAAGTAGAAACCATACGTTGCTAAAGATAACAAAACAACCACACCTATACTAATTTTTAGAATAGTAGGATTGATCCATTTTCTCATTGCAGCTGATTTAGGACTTTCGACAGATTCTTCTTCTTTTACACCAGTCATTTCCTCATAAGAAGACTTTAAAGAATTCTTAGTTCTGCGTAAAATCATCAACACAACCAATAATACCGCAATTAAGAAAAGCAATATATAAAGAGTTGGTTCACTATAGAAACTTACTTCTGGAGTTGCAGTAGCACCTGGGTCAACTTTAGGAGCAGGAGGCACATATTCTTTAAAATAGGCAATGATATTACCAACTTGATCTTCAGATAAAGACTCAAAGTTGTTCATTACAACCTTATTGTACTCATTAAAAATAGCAATTGCATCTTTATCTCCGCTTGCACGCAACTTTTCGTTATTGCGAATCCACTTCAGCAACCACTCATCTGACCTTCTGGTATGAACATCTTTCAATGCTGGACCGGTCATCTTGTTTTGCATGTCGTGGCATGAAGTACAATTTGCCTTGAAAAGTTTTTCACCCTCCTGGGCTGGAGCCGACATTCCAGCATCTTGTGCTAACGCAGAAGTTGCTAAAAAAGTCAGGTTGATAAGGGTCGCTAGAGCAAAAGCGAAGGCTCTTACTTTCAGATTGCTTTTTGTTAGGTGTTTAACCATGTGTTTATGACTGAAAAATGACAATACTAATTAGTCCGCAAATATATTGAGATATTGTGCAATGTAAAAAGTATTTATTAACAATTGTTTCAATTTAGAATTGTTCTAATCAATTAATTTATTTTGTTGTATTTCAATTAATTGAGAAGGTGGTATTTATATTTAAAATTTCTTATTTAAACTATTATATTACACTAATTTTTTCATAGAAAATTTGAGTTCCAATTCTGATTTCTATTATGTAAACACCTGCATTTAAATTAGGGCTAAAGTGTTTAATTCCTTCTAAACTTTCGTATTGATAACACTCAATATACTTGCCGCTTATATCCATTAATTGTATTTGAGCAGATTGTTCAAACTGAAAAATAAAACTGTTTTCATAATATCCAAAAGTATATGGAACCTTATGCTTTTCATTAACACTTGACCAATTTGTTGGATAAAAATTATAGACTTGATTATTATCTGGGTATGCAGGTAGAGGTGTAAAACTAATATCCACTACATCTAATATTGGTTCAAGTTTACTCCCTGTTATTCCATAACTGTAATTGTCATCCACATCTAGTAATCCAATGTAAAAACTAGTGTATTGTGGGTCAGTTATTGAACTTGGTCCAAAGTGAATTTCAATTTTATTACTAGTTTCATACAACCAAATTTGAACATTTAAATAATAATCCATTCCAAGTTCCGAATTAGCCTCTCTTACATTTTTATATTCTATGATTACAATTCGATTATTGACATCTCCATTAATTCTAAATGATATAGGTGATTTTGTAATATCATTACTTTCTGGCACAAATTCATCAATTCCAAAATACAAATTATCGTTTCCTGTATCAGAAAAATGAACCCCTTCATAACTTATATAGACATTATTATAAGCCTTGTCGAAATATTTAAACGCAAATGGCAGGGTAACCATTTGACTTGAGTCCCATGCTGCACTCGATACATCTGTAGAACCAGTTAATTCAAAATAAGTACTATAGGATGTATCCAATCTATACAACATTTGTGCATGGACACCAATCGACATCATTAATAAAATTGAAAGTAATAATCTTTTCATAATGGATTTTTGAGCAAATATAGTATTTATAGTGATATAATGATTAGAATAATTATCATCACAATAACCCCAAAATTACCACGATTTTACACACCCTATTTACCATTTTCAATAAAACAATATTAGTGGCAAAAGAATAATACCCTACCATATTTAATAATTAGATATTAATTAAAACTAAATGAAATATTTAAAGTAAAATTACCTTAAGTAATTTGTCAATAACTTATACGACTAAGTTACTAAAAAGAAAAGAGACCATTAAGGCATTACAGTTACAGTACCTTTTTGGGTGTAGAATTTACCATCCCAACCTTTATAGGTTACAATCCATATAAACACATCATTCATGGCGAGTTGTCCTCTTGTTATACCATCCCATTGATTCCCTTTAAAATCATTATCCCAGACTTTTTCACCCCAGCGATTATATACCTGCATTCTAAATTCCTTAACAAAAGCATGAGAAACGCCCCAAACATCATTTGTAGCATCATCATTTGGACTAAAAGCATTAGGCACAAAAACAAGAGGAGGTTGAATCAATCTTATTTCATTAGAGAGACTTTGAGCGTCAAAACCTTGAGCGCTATCATTTAATCCTTCGTAGGCTTTAACGGCATAAAAATAAGCGCCCCACCATAAATCCAAATCATCGTCGTGATAAGTTCGAAGCAAATTAGTATTTACAAGACTTCTTAAAATTCCTGTATCGACTCTTCTAATTAATTCATAATTATTTACTCCACCTAACCAAGTTCTGTATGGCGACCAACCCAAAT
>JADLHV010000058.1 GCA_020848595.1 Bacteroidia bacterium | reverse complement strand
TTAGCATTTACTTCAAAATTTATTTGAAAATCTATTTTAAATGAAGCATTACTACATCTTGGACTTAAATTAAGTTTAAAAGGGGCATTAGAGCTTGTAGGAAAATCGTCATAATGATTTCCAGGATCGGGACAACTCGAGCAAACAGATTGATATACAACACCTTTTTTATCAAATCGAGAAGTTCCACCATCAACATGATCTTCGGTTCGATTACCACCAAAATAAGTAGCAAACATTAATTTCTTAGCATTTTTCCCTAATATAAGAAGATAAAAATCAGCTTCATCGGTACTACTTTGTAAAGCATCGCTTGTTACTGGGAGATTTTTGGTTGTTAAAGAATGTAAAACACCGTCAGTAATAGGGCTACCCCATCCAGAAAAGTAGATATTTTCGCATTTATCAACTAAGAAAGCAGAAGGAGATAATTCGGGATCTAAAGTTCTATTACCAAAAGTAGTGACCATATTTAGCACTGCGATATTGGGAGAAAAGCGAATTATAAATTGGCTGGTATTATCCTTTCCATAAGTTCCAGGAGTTCGAGTTAAACTACCTTCAGTTTGACCAGCAGCATAAACTTGACCTGAGGCATCCAAATCTAAAAAATAAATTTGGTCGTAAGTATTAGTTCCGAAATAAGAACTAGCTATCAAATTACCAAAAATATCCATTTTTGCAAGAAACCCATCCGAACGACCGCCACTAAATGCATTTTTATTTCCGTTGACAGAAAATGACATAGCATTGCTCGCAGTACCACCACCAATAAGAATAAAAGTATCATTGTAAATACGAATCGAATACATAGCATCATCTTTATTTCCACCAATAAATGTGCTAAATCTTAGAGAATCTAAATTCGAATAAAGGCTAAAAACACAACCATCTTGAACAGACGCTCTAGAGTTTTGAAAAGCATTTAATATTGGAAAATCGGTACTATAAGTAGTAGAAGCAACATAAATATTATCTTTAGAATCAACCACGATATCGCCTCTAAAGTCATCCGAGTAATTATAGCGTAAACTTCTTGTATTCAGACCATCAAAATCTGCCCCACCCATGAAAGTAGAACCTAACATTTGAGAACCATCTTCACTTAATTTAACAATAAAGATATCAGTTTGTCCATTAAAACTTAGGTCAAAACCAGTGGTATCCATAGGAAAATCAGGAGAATAGCAAGTCCCCATTACAAGTAAATTATCTTGATTATCAACCACTAATGAATGGGGATATTCATCACGACTTCCACCCAAGTAAGTACTATACAAAAGAGTGGTTCCTGCGCTATCATACTTATTAATTCCGATATCACAAGGCAGGTTTGCAGGAGAGAGTCCTTGACCTCCAGAATAAACTGTTTGAAAAGCTCCTGGAGTTACAGGAAATGGACCACTATTAGTACCTGTGCCGCCATCAACAATTCCACCTGCATATAAATGCGACTTAGAATCATACGTTGCAGTAAAACCAAAATTATCGCCTTGACTACCGCTATAGGTCGAGAAGACAAGAATTGGGTCAATAATAAGAATTCTATTTTCGTCGTAAGCACCGAGATTAAAACTAACAATACCCTTTATCTTATCCAATTTAAATTCACAAACAATCCATTGAGTATCTTTACCATCAAATTGATAAGCTATTGGTTTGTCTTCAACAACTTGACCAACACTTGTATGAATAATTAATCTGCCATTTTCGATATTTAAACCTTCAGAATAAGCATATTCGAATTGTAGTAAATTTGGATTAGCATAAGGCTTAACAATATAAGTTTGTTTAATAGCCAAACTATTAGATTGAATTAACCAATCTATACCAGGTAAACAATTTTTATAAGTAATTTGATGGAAAGCTTTGATATTATTGGCTCTTACTCCATTTTCTTTGTAAAAATTATAGTAAGTCATAGAGGGATACTGTGCCAAAATATCAGTAGGCTGCATACCAATAAGTTTAATATCCAAACGATGTTGATTCAGAATAAAATCGTGTTGAAGACTTTTATGTTTATGAAAATGTTCCCATAAGCTATCGAGACCTTTAGCATCTCTCAGTAGAACAGAATAACCATAATCGGTATAATAGGTCATTCCATTATCAAATTTATAGGTATACTGAACAAAATCAGGCAGTCTACCTTTGTTTTCTAGGAATAAACCTTGCGCTTTGACATTAGAAACTAGCTCAAAAATGGCAAGACATGTTATAAAAAAACATTTGAGATAATATCTAGAATAGCTGTACAACTTGCCTAAACGGTGCTTATTTATTACAAAGATACATAAAATACCATTTTAGTTGCTTCAAAAGGAGGAAAAAGTGATGAATACCAAGTATTTTTGCAGCCTTATTTTTAAATAATAAACATGTCTGAATTAAATGAACTTCAATTGCAAAGGCGAAGCAAGCTAGAGCGCATCAAATCACTTGGTATAGAGCCATATCCTGCAGAGATGTGGGATGTTAACGTCACAGCTGAAGAAGTCCTTTCAAAATATAATGCTGAAACTAATAACTATCAAGATGTTATAATGGCTGGTAGAATCATGAGTATACAACCAAAAGGGAAAGTATGTTTCATGAAAATAATGGATCATACCAGTAGGATTCAATTATATGTTGCTAGAGATATAGTTTCACCTGATGAAGACAAAACAATTTTTGACGAATTGGTTTTACATTTACTAGACATTGGAGACATTATTGGTGTTAAAGGTCAGATATTTACCACAAGGACAGGGGAGACAACCGTAAAAGCGCACCAAATAGTTTTACTTTCAAAAGCGCTTAATCCACTTCCAATAGTAAAAGAAAAAGATGGTGTCATTTTCGATGCTTTTACAGATCCAGAATTGCGCTATAGAATGCGTTATGTCGATTTAATTGTCAATGGGCATGTTAAAGAAACATTTATAAAACGAACAAAAGTTGTTCAATCACTAAGAAATACCTTCAATAACAGTGGATATCTAGAAGTTGAAACACCAATTTTACAGGCTATACATGGTGGTGCGGCGGCACGTCCATTTGTAACACATCATAATGCATTGGATATGCCTTTATTCTTAAGAATTGCCAATGAGCTTTATTTAAAAAGATTAATTGTCGGTGGCTTCGAAGGGGTCTATGAATTTGCAAAAAATTTCAGAAATGAAGGAGTAGATAGAACCCATAATCCTGAATTTACTGGATTAGAAATTTATGTTGCCTACAAAGATTACAATTGGATGATGGATTATACTGAGATTATGTTAGAAAATGTTGCAATTGATGTGAATGGAACTACTGAAACACAAGTTGGAGATAACATAATTAGTTTTGCTAAACCATATAAACGTATTACCATGTTTGACGCCATTAAAGAATATACAGGTATAGATATCTCTGAAATGGATGAATCACAATTAAGAGACACTTGCAAAAAATTGGGTATTAAAACCGAAGATAGCATGGGAAAAGGCAAGTTAATAGATGAGATTTTTGGCGAAAAATGTGAGAAACATTGTATTCAACCTACATTTATAACAGACTACCCAATTGAAATGAGTCCTTTAACAAAGAAACATAGAAGTAAAGCTGGTTTAGTTGAAAGATTCGAATTATTTGTAAATGGAAAAGAAATTGCCAATGCATATACAGAGCTGAACGACCCTTTAGATCAAAGAGAACGATTTGAAGAACAAATGCATTTAGCTGGTAGAGGCGATGACGAAGCTATGCCTTTAGATGAAGATTTCTTAAGAGCTTTAGAATATGGAATGCCTCCAACTGCTGGACTAGGTATAGGTATAGATCGTTTAACTATGCTTATGACCAATCAGGCAAGTATACAAGAAGTATTATTCTTCCCACAAATGCGACCTGAAAACCAATAATGGTATAAAAGAGACGGTGGCCGATAAAAGCCACCGTCAAATTCAAACTTATATGTTAAGATTTGCATAGAATATTCTTCTAGAAGAACTTAAATATACAAACTCAATACTCATATAGACGCCTTATTTATAAATAATGTGACAAAAGAGATTTAAGATAGAGTTTCAAACTACTTCATAAATACAATTCAAAAAGGATTAGATTCTTTTTTAACCAAATATTTATAACCCCAATGGGATAAATAAGAACTTCATTTTGTTTTACAAGAAAGTTAATAAATATAAAAAACTACTATTACCAACGATGCAGATCTGCAGTATCGAAGGTCCACTCTGGAGTTTGAATAGCAGAACCAATAGGCTTACTATACCAAGAAAATTGACTTGAAGGATTTTTAAGAATTTGAGTTTCTTGAGCAGGCATATAACTTTGAGCCAATAGAAACAACTTTTCACCCTTAGAATTAACACACATATCTACGACTATAACAGCATGGCCATAAGGATTGCCCTTTTGAATTAACACATCACCAATTTGCATACTTGAAAAAGGAATAGCCTTTAATTGTTTAATTAAAGAAGCCGTATTGGCATATGTAAATACAAAATCCATATACTTTCTAAACTTTTTATAAGACCTATCTTCCCCAGAGTAATCCTTATAAGAATGCATTAAACCATCACCCAAAAATCTAAAAGATATTTTTCCATATTGTTTAGTACTATATAGATACTCACCTCTAAGACGCATCACGGCATCGGCACATTGCTGTAGGTCTCTGGGACTAATTTCCATATCCACTACAGAAGAGTATGCATAATCATTTTTATACGAACCATCGAAGTTACGCACTAAAGATCCCATAGGTTTGAGAGGCAAATGCGACAGATAAAAAGCAAATGAATTAGTGTCTAAAGAAGTCCTTGCAAACGAGTCGGGACAAAGATATCTTTTGGCAATAAAAGAAGCACTTGAATCAAAAATAAAAACACTTTTATTTTCGGCAACAATTAGATTAGCTGATTTATTAGGGTTATTCTGACAAAATAAAAGAGGCATTAGAGCAAAAAGTACCAATAATTTCATAGCAGTTAAACGTTTTTTAGACTATAAATATTATAAAAATAGAAATAGAAAAAAAATATACTGATAAGAATAAAATTACAACTTAAATGGAATTAAATATTTCCTATCATGCTTCCATTTGTATCATTTAAAAAGTAACTTTGCAAAATACCCTGAAATCGTGGCAAAACATCAATCAATCGTAATAAAAGGCGCAAAAGTTCATAATCTTAAAAATATAGATGCAGAAATTCCATCTGGCAGTTTTACAGTGGTAACAGGAGTTTCGGGTAGTGGCAAGAGTAGTTTAGTATTTGATACATTATTTGCTGAAGGACAGAGACGTTATGTAGAGAGTTTAAGCAGTTATGCACGTCAATTTCTTGGACGAATGAACAAACCTGAAGTTGATTTTATAGAAGGACTTGCACCTGCAATAGCTATAGAACAAAAAGTTAATACAAGAAATCCACGAAGTACTGTTTCGACTAGCACCGAAATATATGACTATCTGAAATTACTATTTTCGAGAGTAGGTCATACAATTTCACCGATAAGCGGCAAAGAAGTGGTGCGTCATACAACAGAAGATGTAGTGAATTTTTTCTTATCCATGGAAGATGGACAATCTGTATTGATTTTGAGTCAAATTGATCTAAAGAAGGGTAAGGAAAATGATATATTAAGTAAATATATTCAGCAAGGATTTGTTCGAATGCTAATAGAAGATAGCATTGTAAAAATTGCAGATGTAGAGGTAAAAAAAGACCTTAAAAAAGGTAAAGTTTACTTGGTGATAGACCGATTAATTTGTGATAGAAACGATGAAGATTTACAAAATCGATCTGCAGATTCGATAGAAAGTGCATTTTGGGAAGGACATGGCACATGTTATTTAAAAACAGAAGATGGCTTTCATGAATTTTCAAACAAATTTGAATTAGATGGTATTAATTTCGAGATACCAAGTAAAGATTTTCTTAGTTTTAATAATCCATTAGGCGCATGTAAAACTTGCGAAGGCTATGGACAAGTGATAGGTATAGATGAAGATTTAGTCATACCCGACAAAAATCTAAGCGTTTATGAAGGTTGCGTTCAACCATGGAAAGGAGAAAGTATGAGCGAATGGAAAGAAGAGTTTGTGAGAATGGCAATAGAATTTGATTTTCCAGTTCAGATAAGTTATTATGAATTAAACGAATCTGAGAAAGATTTACTTTGGCAGGGCAATGTAAAAGTACAAGGCATTAATGCATTCTTTAGTTATATAGAAGAAAAAGCTTACAAGATTCAGTATAGAGTAATGCTTAGTCGATATAGAGGTAAAACGACATGTCCAGATTGTAAAGGAACAAGATTGAGAAAAGATGCATCTTATGTCAAGTTAATTTCTGTCAATAAAGACAAAAACATTCCAAAACATATTAGCATTCAAGAAATAATGCTTATGTCTATAGACCAAGCTCAATATTATTTTGACCATGTTCAACTATCCGAAACAGACATGAAAATAGGTGGGCGGATATTCACAGAGATAAAGAACCGATTAATATTTTTAAAAAATGTAGGATTAGGCTATTTAGGATTGAATCGCTTGAGCAATACATTAAGTGGAGGAGAATCACAACGAATTAATCTAGCCACTTCGCTGGGAAGTAGTTTAACAGGCAGCTTATACATACTTGATGAACCAAGCATTGGATTACATCCAAGAGACACCAAACGTTTAATTGAAGTGCTTAAAAACTTACAGAATATTGGTAATACCGTTATTGTAGTAGAACATGAAGAAGAGATGATGTTAGCGGCTGATCGAATTATTGATATTGGACCAGAAGCAGGAACTAAGGGAGGAGAGCTAGTATACAGCGGAGACTTTAAGGGATTATTAAAATCAGAAGAAAGTTTAACTGGAAAATATTTAAGTAATCGTTTGCGAATTAATATTCCAGAAAGTAGACGTAAATGGAAAAATAGCATAGATGTATTTGGTGCACGAGAAAATAATTTAAAAAACATAGATGTTCGATTCCCATTACAAATTATGACTTGTGTTACAGGGGTTAGTGGTAGCGGTAAAACTACATTAGTAAAGAGCATATTATATCCAGGGTTGAATAAGGCGATTGGAAACTATACAGGTACAAGAACTGGCAAACATGATAATATTGCTGGAGATATGCATTTAGTAAAGCAAATCGAGATGGTTGACCAAAATCCAATTGGAAAATCGAGTAGAAGTAACCCAATAACTTATATAAAAGCGTATGATAGTATTAGAGATCTATTTGCAGAGCTACCATTATCAAAGGCTAAGAAACTTAAGCCCTCACATTTTTCATTCAATGTTGATGGAGGCCGCTGTGAACATTGTAAAGGAGAAGGTGAAGTTACCATAGAGATGCAATTTATGGCAGATTTAATTTTACCATGTGAATTTTGTAATGGTAAACGATTTAAAGAAGAAATACTTGAAATTAAATTCAATGATAAAAACATCTCCGACATATTAGAAATGACTGTTGATGAGTCGATGGAATTTTTCAAGGATAAAACCAGCATTAGCTCTAAGATTGCACCATTGCAAGATGTAGGACTTGGATATGTATCTTTAGGACAATCTAGTAACACTTTAAGTGGAGGAGAAGCACAAAGAATCAAACTTGCTACATTTTTAGGCAAGGGCAATTCGAAAGAGACACATACATTATTTATCTTTGATGAGCCGACTACAGGATTACATTTTAATGATATACAAAAATTACTATATTGTTTTAATGCACTTATAGATAAAGGTCATAGTGTATTAATAATCGAGCATAATCCAGATATCATAAAATGTGCTGACTGGGTTATTGATTTAGGACCAGAAGGTGGAAACGAAGGTGGAAATTTAGTATTTGAGGGAACACCAGAAGAACTTTTAAAATCGACTAAAAGTTACACCGGCATACATTTAATAGACAAGATGAATCTAAAAACCAGTTCGAAATGAAAAACTTAACAATTGAAGAAATCAGAATTGAAATAGCGCAAAGAAATTTGTTTGATTGGACAATTGGTGAAACATCCATTGAAAAAACATTTTTATTCAAAGATTTTCGACAAGCAATGGCATTTATGAATACATGTGGAGAGATTGCAGAGCAGATGAATCATCACCCAGATTGGAGAAATATTTATAATCAAGTTGAAGTTATATTAAGCACCCACGAAACAGGAGGTATAACAATAAATGACTTAGAACTAGCTCAAGCAATGAATCGTTTAATTTGAAAATTGCCTTTTATATAATATTGATATTTAATATCTTAATTGAAATATTTTAAACAAATACTTTAAATACATTAAAAAAGAATTGCTATAGATACCATGTGCTTTTAAAATTCTCTGATTTTCTTTATTCATGAGTTTTTTACTATTTAAACCCGAAGAACTTACCCCACCATCTAGCATATTTACAGAAACATAATTAGAGTATTTAACATTAATTTTTTCTTTAAGGATAGCTCTTAATAACCAATCAAAGTCACCACTAATTTTATAAGAAGAGTTAAAGTAACCTACTTTAGTGATAGCATTTTTATGAAAAAAGAAACCAGGATGAGGAGGTTGAATACCAATTCTAAATTGCCAAACTTTAAAGTTAGTGGCCTTATAAACTCTATATGGTTTAGACAATTTTCCAGGTTTAAAAATTTCAATTGAAGAACTAACAGCTTCAATAGTTTTATCTTGTTCAAAAAATCCAACAATTGTTTCAATAACTTGAGGATTTGCGAGATGGTCATCAGAATGTAAGATACCAATTATATCACCAGAACACATTTTAAGACCCTTATTGAGTGCATCGTACAATCCGTGATCTTTTTCACTTTTCAAAACCATTCCATTATGCCATTTTGATTGAATAATATCCAGTGTAGCATCAGTAGAACATCCATCGACAATTATATGTTCGATAGATTGATAGCTTTGATTTCTGACAGAATCTAAGGTATCGGCAATAGTAGCGGCCGAATTAAAACAAATAGTAATGATAGAAACTTTTGGCAAATTATTCAATGATTCTCTCTTTTAAAGCTTGAGCAGGATTACCCTTATAAATATAATAAGCATCTAAGTCTTTGGCCGCCACACTATTCACACTTAAAACACTGTGACTATGACAAACCACATTACCGCAAACAATACTCTTTGCACCAATCCAAACACCATCTTCTAGAATAATTTTGCCAGTTATTAAATCGAAAGTCGATTTTTTGTAATCATGATTACCACATAGCAGTAAAGCGCCTTGAGACAAACATACATTATTACCAATTTGTACTTTTTCAAGATTATCTATCCAAACATTTTCACCAATCCAAACATTATTCCCTACGATTAGATTCCAAGGATATTTAATATTAACATAAGGTTTAATCACTACATTTATGCCTAGTTCGGCACCAAAAAGCTTTAAGATAAACACTTTTAAACTATAGAAATGAAAGGAAGAATTAAAAAAAACAGCATTTACCAAATGCCAAAGCATACGTTTGAACTTACCTGCTCCAGTTTTGAAATGTTCATTATTGTATGCATCTAGATTTACGGACTTTTTCATTTTCCCTCTTGCAAATGTATAGATTTGTTACAATTTAATACTTAAAAGAATTTAATGTTTATATAAAATTTAACCAAATTAATGAATAGAGTCAACTAAACAGTTGGGAATAAATCGATTTAAAATCATGGGCATCCATATATTGTTTAGCCATATTTTTTGCACCTACTTTCCAATTTGCAAACTCGATAGCAGACATCTCATTAAATTTTACAAGAGCAGCAGCCATAGCATTAATATCATTAGGAGAGATTTCAATTCCCGCATTATTAGATTCTATACCATTCCAAGGTGTATTATTTCCAATAATTACAGGAATAGATAGCGCTAGGCTTTCGTATATGGCATGTCCAAAATTTTCACCTAAGCTAGGAAGGGCCATCAAATCATTAGATAAGAGTAGTGAATTAATTTCAGTATTGGGTAACTCTCCAAGATACTCAGCTTTTACATGACTAGGCAAAGAACTTAATAAACTTTTAAATTCTTGGAAATAATCAGGATTATTATAACCACCACAAAACTTGACATGAATTGGAAAATCGATTAGACAGAGTGCTTTGATAAGCGCTATTGGATTCTTTTCAGGAGCAATACGTCCAAGAAATAGTACCCGTAAAGCACCATCAATATCTTTAAATACAAAATCGGTAGAATTGTCTTCAGAAATTAAAGGAATATTTGGAGCAATTTTAACATGAGCTTTCCTTAAACTTTTAATAATTTCATTTTTTTCTTCTTCATTACTTGCGATTAAAATAGGTTTAGAATACAGACCAAAACCACGAGCAAAAGCTAAGAATAATTGCTTTTTAAAAGGTTTAACAGATAGCGCTGAACGATGCAACATTCCCCTTACAGAAATGAAGACAGACTGACAAGAGAACCAAGAACATAAAAAAGCGGGAATAAAACTAAAATACATCGAAAATAAACCATTGATATATATAACATTAGATTTATTTTCTTTAATTAAAGATTTAATATTTTTAAAATTAGTATTTGCAGCATCCAAATACATAACATGGTGAAATTGGGAAATTTGAATCCAAGCATTGGGAGCGATTTGAGGATAAGCGACATTTGAATTTAAGTCGGTATTTCTTGTAATTACTTTAACATCCATCCAATTACAAAGTAAACTTGCTAAATTAAAGACAGATTGAACAGGACCACCAGCTTTAAAACCTGGTTTATACCAATCAGTAAAAATTAGAATAGTTTTCCTAGTCATATTGATTAATAGTTACAAGCGTTTTGGCCCAATCTTCACTTTTCAATTTCAAACCCATACCATAACTATTTTCGGCAAGATTCCAGAGTTCATCATCAGACAATTGCATTAATTGAATTAATACAGATTCGAGAGCAAATTCGTTTCCGGCTTGAAAACTGAATCCATTAGAACTATTTAAGAACAGAGTACCTGCACCGACCTTATCACTAAGAATAAGCGGGAGAGCACACAAAGCCATTTCATGGACAGCAACACCCCAAGGTTCATAAATACTAGGAAGAACATAGACACCCGCTTGAAGCACATAAGATTCAAGTTCAGAAGGTTGTTTAAATCCGTGGTGAGAGATAGTAGGATGATTAACTTTTTGTTCGAAGAGCTCTCCAAATCCAAAACAATCTAGATGCCAATATCCACCAGTTTTTTCATTAGCTTTAATAAAAGCATTCCAAAGAGTATTCAAGTCTTTTTGAGGAATATATCTAGCAACACTTATAATTTTCCTAGGATATATACCTTTCTCAGACAATTTCTTTTTACCAACTGGAATAAACATTTCGGTATCTGCAGGATAAAGTCCTGTATAAATATTAGTTGACTTAAAACCCAATTTCATAGCGTACTTCTTTTGAGGAGCGCCAGGCACCCAAGCAAAAGAAAACATTTTTATAAAAGTAAATGGAGCTATAAAAGTTAAAAGCCACTGTTTAAAAGAGCCTTTCCATTGATTATCGAAACAAATTACTTTTTTAACTGATTTATCTAGAGTACTTACCCAATTAAGATATTGCTTATTACTCCAACCAGAGCAAAGCACAATATTTGGATTAAATTCAGAAATACTTGAAGAGATTTCAACATTAGAATCGATACCGTATACTAAAAGCTTTGTAGCGGGAAGACACGAGAGATCAAAAGGAGCTTCGGGGTTTACAGGGTAATGCACAAGAAGCAATTTGGCATCAGGATGAAGATTTATAAAGCGACTAATGTTGCCAAGAACATAACCCGCAAGTTCTGTATATAGGATTAATACACGCAAAATTTTACTTTTGCAAAGATTATACTTAATTAATGAATTTCAAAAGTTTGCTTAATTGGACCATGATAGGGTCGGTTTTTATGGACGACTATATCATCTTGCGTTACCGATTGCCTTTTGATTTCTACGTATATTATTTAATATTTATTATCAGTATAATTTATTATATCCGTTCGTTTAGTTCGATTACACTGATACCAAGGTGGTTTACATATGCCATAACTGCGTTAATAATTACAACATTATTCTTAACTATCTACGACGACACATTTGGGTTAGGCGTTATAAAGCAAATTGTTGGAGTTTTATTTACTTCTATAGCCTATTATACATTTATTGCATACAACAATTTTGAGGTAAAGCGCATATTTAGGATGTATGTTTTTCTGGCAATTTTTGTTGCTATAGAAGGGTTAATCGAGGAAGTACTAAATTTAAATGGCATACACATCAATGAAAAAATGCGTGAAACCACCTCAGGTTTTTATCGTATTTTTGGCATAGCTGGAGAGCCCTATTTTTTAGCTGTAATATTACTTCCTGCTATGTATTTTGCGTTTTATAAGATGACTATCTTCGAACGTATTAACAGTAAATTTAACAATTATTTTATTGTAATAATTTTATTTACCTGTTTTGTTTTCACCTTCTCCTCTGCGGGTTTCATTGGTATAGCAGGCATTTTCATATTCTGGTTATACAATAAAAAATATTTATCATTCACGAGTTGGAAAATCATCCTTTTGCCCATATTCTTGGCCTTATTTGCATTAGCCTTTAGTAATTTACAAAGTCAGTGGAAAGAGTTTAATATCAAATTTAATCAAACATTAAATGCATTTGCAACAAACTCAACCAAAAAGGAAGACATTAACGAACTCAATACAAGTAGTTTTGCATTATATTCGAATTACACAATAGCTAAAGCCTCTTTCTTAGAACGGCCATTAACAGGAACAGGATTAGGCACACACGAGGCCAATTACAAGAAGTATTTCAGTAAGTTTTTCGATGAAGATTTTATTGTGCGTTATGGGGTCTTTAACAACGCAGATGCAAATTCGATGTTTGTTCGACTAATGTCAGAAACTGGATTAATGGGACTGATCCTATTCTTTACCTTTATGTTTAAGAATTTCTTATTCAGAAAGGGCTATGACAATCCTTTATTAAGAGATTACATCTTAATCAACCAAAGTATATTTATTTGGTTTATAGTAAGGTTAGTGCGCACAGGCAATTACTTTGGAAACGGGTTCTTTTTATTCTTCTTCCTATATTATTTAAGTTATAGAATTGTAAAAGATTATTACAAGCGCGACAAACTAAAACGAGAGATTCAGACAGATGTTTTTTCAGTTTCGTAGGCAAACAACTCTTTGTAGAAAGGTTTCAATTCTAACATTATGAGGTACAAAAAGTAGGGAATATTTAGGAAAAAATATCTTCCATTATTTGTTCCAAAAGTCATTACAAAACTCAAGAAAGTTATTTCAGCCAACATTAACAAAGTGACATAAAGATGGTGTTTATTAATACTAAGACCTTTCATTTTCTTATAAATCAATAAGAAAATATAAATAAGATAAACATTCATAGTCATCAATGATTGCTTAATTAAAGGAACAATTTGAAGGTCACTATGAAAGAGAGTATACCAGAAAAATTTAAAAGTTAATTGGTGATTCCAGTGATAAGTATAAAACACAGTTTTTCTTAAAACAATATACAATAGGA
>JADLHV010000057.1 GCA_020848595.1 Bacteroidia bacterium | reverse complement strand
GTTTTTTTAGGTTCTAAATAATCAATCTACCCTATTTAAAGGAAGATTATAAATGTTATTATAACTAGTTTGAAATGGATCTTTTATTAAGAATTGTGAGTTGAATGTTTTTAAAACCAAGTTTTTTTTAAAAGTGCATAGGGGTATAGCTTGGTAAGGCTGTCATTAAGCAGATGAATCTAAGAAAAACATTTTTGATATTAATGATTACTGGACTTCTACAATTAGATGCTCAAGTATTAAAGCAAACCATAAGAGGAGTAGTAATTGATAAAGCACTTTTGCGTCCTATTGAAGGCGTTAAGATTACTATCGATAATGATACTATTTGGACAGCATTAACAGATAGTTTAGGGCAATTTGAAATAATAGATGTAACTGTTGGTAGACATAAAGTTTTAGCACAAAGTGAGCGTTATTTTGATGCGTATTTGCCAGATGTATTATTAAATAGTGGTAAAGAATTGGTATTAAACATTCAGTTAGAAGAGAGAATAAAAGAGTTTTCTAGTTTTAAATTTAAAGCTAAAGTCAATAAAATTAAACCTATTAACGACTTTTCGGTAGTTAGTTCAAGAACATTTTCTGTAGAGGAAACTCAAAAATTTGCAGCAGCCATAAATGATCCTGCTCGCATGGCTACATCTTTTGCAGGTGTGATTGGTGCCGAAGATGGTAATAATACAATAGTTATTAGAGGCAATTCACCTTCTGGAATGCTATGGCGTATGGAGGGAATAGATATTCCTGGTCCCAACCATTTTTCAAGTTTCAATGGATCTGGAGGTGGAATTTCTATTTTGAGTGCACAACTCTTAGGTAATTCAGATTTTATGACGGGTGCTTTTCCTGCCGAATATGGTAACGCATTAAGTGGTGTATTTGATTTAAGATTAAGAAAAGGAAACTCTAAGAAAAGAGAATACACTTTACAAGCAGGATTTTTAGGTTTGGATTTAGCTACCGAAGGCCCATTAAGTAAAAAGGGTGGTAGTTATTTGGTTAATTACAGATATTCAACTTTAGGATTAATTCAAAAACTAGGTGTTAATATAACAGGTAGCACTACTTTGTTTCAAGATTTGTCTTATAATATTGTTTTTCCTAATAGTCGATTTGGTTCATTTAGCGTATTTGGATTCGGAGGTATTTCTAATCAATTGCAAAACGCAGTAAAAGACTCAAGCCAATGGAAAACAATGTTCGATCGTTATAATGTTATCTATACAACAAACACAGCTGCCTCTGGATTAACACATACTATTTCATTAGGTAAAAACACAACACTTCGAAATGTTTTATTATATTCTATTAATACCATAAAAGATAGAGGCGAGTATTATGAGAACGATTATATTAATACCTATACCCATTGGAGAAATGCTTTAAATAATCAAAAATTAGCATTGAATAGTACGGTTAATCATAAGCTCAATTCGAATGTCCATTTAAGAGCGGGTTTAATACTCAATCATTGGATTTATTCGGCAGAAAACAAGGAATTAGACTCACTTAAAAAACTCGTAACACGATTAGATAATAAAGGCCTTACTAATTATGCTCAAGCTTTTGCACAATTTAAACTAAAATTAAATAGTCGATTTCAGGTTTTTGCTGGTTTGCATAGTATGTATCTTCAATTAAATAAAACTTATTCGATTGAACCTAGACTATCGGCTAAATACGAGTTTAAACCTAAACATACTGTAAGTATTGGATATGGCTTACATTCTCAATTGCAAATGCCTGCGATTTATTTTGCAGAGTATAAAAACCAATCGGGTCAATCTGTTTTTCCTAATAAGAATTTAGGTATGAGCAAGGCACATCATATAGTAGCGGCATACGAATTTATTATTAATTCAAACTCGCGATTAAAATTAGAAGCTTATTACCAAGATTTATTTAAAATTCCAGTTAGTCAAGACCCATCTAGTACATATTCATTGTTAAACAATAATTTTGGTCCTGTAGTTTTACCACTCGAAAATACTGGAAATGGTAAGAATGTTGGTATTGAGCTTACCGCAGAGCGTTTCCTTAATAAAGGATTTTACTATCTTATCTCGGCATCTGTTTATAATAGTCAATATAAAACAAAAACAGGGCAGTGGTATAATACCCGATTTAATGGCAATCATGCAGTATCTGTTACAGCTGGGAAAGAAATTAAACTAAAGGGTGATAGAAGAATTCTAGGGTTTAACTTTAAAACATTATGGTATGGCGGATTTAGAGAAACTCCAATCGATTTAGAAAAATCTAGAATCTATAATATTGCTATCGAAGATCAATCTAAGACATTTAGCGTTCAGCTTTCTGATTATTTTAGGACAGATATAAAAGTAAGTTACCGAATCAATCATAAAAAATACAATAGCATTTGGAGCTTAGATATTCAAAATGCCACTAATAGAAAAAATGTGGGTGGACAGTATTTTGATTTAGATACTGAAACAACAAAAACTTGGTATCAAGCGCCATTAATACCTGTATTCAGCTATAAAATAGAATTTTAATTTATCAATAAATATATGAGACTTATAATCATTTTAACTTCAATTTTGCTCTTTAGCATACTCTTATTTTCATCTTGTAGAGACGATAAGTATTTTATTAAAGGCACAGGACCCAGTGTAACAAACGCCCGAAATCCTGGTGTTTTTAGTGGAGTGCGCTTATCAATTAGCGCCAATGTAGAAATTTTTAGAGATTCTGTTTTTAGGGTCGAGTTACACGGACAACAAAATATCTTAGATGTCATAGAAACTCGAGTAAGTGGCAAAGATCTAAATATATGTTTAGAGCGTGGCACCTCTATTAGAAAACATGAACCTATTACCATTAAAGTATTTATGCCTTATGTTGGAAATTTAGATATCAGCGGCAGTGGCGATATATCTTGTGTGAACGAATTTTCGTCAACAGAATTGACGACTAATGTAAGTGGTTCTGGGAATATTACTTTCAGGGGACTTACTTCTATATGGTTTAGTGCCAATATCAGCGGCTCTGGTAGTATCAGACATACTGGTTCAAATGTTTGCAATAATGCACGTTTAACGGTTAGTGGTTCTGGTAATATCTACTCAGAATGGTTGCAAGTTGGCACAGTTGAAGCCAATATTAGTGGTTCTGGAGATGTTTACCTTTTTGCTAGAAACGAATTGAATGCTAAAATTTCTGGAAGTGGAAATATTCATTACAGAGGAAATCCATCTATTCATTCAAATATTTCCGGTAGTGGAAGACTAATCGCTATTCAATAATATCACTATCAAAAAACATTAAACGTATATTTGCGACAGAAAACAGAAATAAATGGGAGCAACGGCATTAAGTGCAATGGGCGTAAACGATTTTGAAGTAATATTTAAAGAATATTATCAAGGTCTCTGCCACTATGCCAATATGGTTTTAAAAGATATGGATCAAT
>JADLHV010000056.1 GCA_020848595.1 Bacteroidia bacterium | reverse complement strand
TCAATTTTACTACCTGAGGGCTAGGCTTTTTAGGTGCAGCAGGTTTTGTAGCTGCTGGTTTTTTCGCCGTTGTAGTGGTCGGTTTTTTTGTAGTTGTAGCAGGTTTCTTTGCCGTTGTCGTAGCAGGTTTCTTAGTGGTAGTGGTCGTCTTCGGTTTCGGTTGTGTTTGAGAAACAATGAGTAATGGCAAGAACAATACTATCAGAAGGAGTCGTTTCATTAAATTTTGCTAATTTTAAAAGTTTACAAATATAGTTAAATCCGATTGTCAAATCGTCATTTGCGAAACGACATTTCGATGATATGGCTTTAACGCTCCATGAGCTCTCTTATTGCCACACTCGCTACAGTGCATCCAAATACAGCTGGCATATAACTCATAGTGCCAATAATCGACTTCTTAGGATGCGCATTTTCGGTTGTAATAATCTTAGATTTATCAGCCATTTCGGAGCTAAATACGCATTTTATACCTTTTCTAATACCAAAACGATGAAGATGTTTTCTAACATATCTGGCCAAATTACAATTATAGGTTTCAGAAATATCGCATACTTCTAAGCGAGTTGGATCTACTTTTCCGCCCGCTCCCATAGAGCTCACCACTGGCAATTTCATTTCTAGACACGATTTAATGAAGTGTACTTTTGGGGATAAAGTATCAATACAATCGCATACAAAATCAAAATTACCTTGTCTTAAAATTTCTCTGGTACGCTCATCTTTGATGTATTCGCATAAAACAGTTAATTCTAATTCTGGATTGATATCCAAGAGTCTTTGTGCCATTACTTCAGCTTTCAATTTAGCTTCGGTACTTTTTAAAGCTGGAATTTGCCTATTTCTATTACTAGGATCTACCACATCGGCATCAACTATTGTTAATTTTCCGACTCCAGCCCTTACGATCATCTCAGCACATATTCCACCAACACCACCCAGTCCAACAACCAAGACATTCGATTGCATTAATTTAATAATTTTATCGTCTCCCAGCATTAATTGGGTTCGACTCATCCAATATGGAATTTCCATGCCGCGAAAATAATAAGTGTAATTTATTTTTAAAATACTCAAGTTACTAAATTTCAATCCTTCCATTAATCGATTAGATGCAATTTTTTTCTATAGAATGCAATATTTATATCTTGTATATGTTTAATATTGTATTTTCTATTTAATGACTATGAAAAGAATTCTACTTCTTTGGGCTTTATTTACTTTTATTTCCAATGCACAATCGCAAATGGCCTATAGAACTTTCAATGGTCGAGTTGTTGATTCTGCAACTTTATCGCCATTAGCAGATGCTACTGTGAGTATTTATCGCGCCTCCGATACTTTATTGCTAAATTTTGGATTTACAACGCCCTTGGGTAATTTTAGTCTAGTAGCCAAATCTTCCGATTCGCTCATTATTGTTATAAGTTTATTAAATTATAATGATAAGATTTACAATGAACCGATGGAAGAAGGCTGGAATTTTAAATCATTCAATGACGTTAAAATGAGTGTAATGCCTAAAACATTTGCTGGTGTTACTTTTCGTGTATCGGCTATTCGTATGCATGGAGATACGATAGAAATTAATGCCAATAAATTTAAAGTACTCCCTGGAAGTGATGTGGCGCAGCTATTTAAAAAAATTCCGGGCTTCGAAGTCAATGTTAAAGGTGAAATAAAAGTTAATGGCTCGGATGTCTCTAAAATTATGGTTGACGGTTCTGATTTTTTTGGCAATAACCCAGCAATGGTATCAAAAAATCTAAATGCCGACATGATAGAAACAGTCCAAGTTTTTGATGATAAAAATGAAGACGGTTCGCCAAAAGAAAGCTCACCCAAAATAATAAATCTAAAATTAAAAAAAGGCAAGAGAAATGGTGTCTTTGGAGATTTTTTAGGTGGATATGGTACTCAAGAACGGTATGAAGCTGGTGCTAGAATTAACAGTTTTAAAAATGATAGGAAATTTTCTGTCATTGTAAATAAAAATAATATCAACGGAACTGGTTTCGATTTCGGTTTTAACAATTGGCATAGCGTAGACAATTATTCTAGAAACGGCTCAGGAAATGAAAGCAACTATTTTGTAGTTAATCGATACATGCCATCGGATGGTAATATCAATAATAAAACGAATGCTGGATTGACGTATTTCAATGAATTCTCGAAACGCAGAAAACTGTCTTTCAATTTAGATTACGACCATAATAATTTCTTCACTATTTCTTCTAGTAATACCAATATAGCGCTTGATGATAGCACTAACCGTTTAAGTGTTGATTCTAGCTACTCGAAAGGTACTGTTAATCGAATGGCAGGTAATATTGGCTTTTCTAAAAATATAGATTCTACTGGATATTTTGAAATTGGAGTCGATGGTAACTTTTCTTTAAATAATAATACATTCGAAACTTTCAATGATATTAATATAAATGAAATCAATATTAATCAAGGTATTGGAGAAATTAAGGGCGATAATACCAGTGGTGGTGGTTCTTTAAATATTAGCTATAGACGCAATCTTAGAAAAGATAAACGTTATGTGTTTTCTGTTTTTAGTAGCAGTAAATTTACATCAATGGCAAATAAACAATTTCAATTTCAAGAAAATCTTAGTGACACTTTTAATGTTAGAAAAACAATTGATTATAATTCTTTTGAATCTTTGAGCCGTCTATATGGACGATTACCATTATACAAAACCAGTTTATTTTTAAATGTTTCGGCAGATAGATGGTCGCAAAACAATACCAATAAACAAGTTACTACTGGCGCTCAAAATGCTATATCTAGAGCCTTTGAACAAAATTATACTGCATCTATTGATACGCTTAGTATTCATTTCGATAACTCTCAAATACAATATACCATAAAACCTTATGTAAGCTTTGAGAAAAAGTTTCTCTATGCTTCAGCTGGAGCAACATTCCTTAATCTAACCTTAAACAATAATAATATAACAGAAAATTCGAGTTTTAATAAACCTTATAATAAATTTCTTCCCTATCTTTATGTTAGCTATTATCCTAATGGAAAAGGTTGGTTTAATTTAAATTTAAGTAAATCTTCCATTTTCCCAACGACTGGTGATCTTCAACCTGTGCTAAATGTTTCTAATAATTATGAAAGAAGTACTGGAAATGAAAATCTACAACCTCAAGACAATTATTCTATGCGTATCTATGGTAATTTTTATAAAGTAAGAGGCTTTAGATATTTATATGGTAGTATTAATGGTAATTTATCGGACAATGTCAAAGTCATGAGTAAAACCCAAAATGAAAATGGTGTATTGATTCAAAGACCTGAAAATGCGAGTGGAATGAAGAGCTTATCTGGATATTTTAGTACAAGTAAAAAAATAACTAAAACATTCAATATTGGTTCGAGCATCAATGCTAGTTCTTCACAAAATCCGATGCTAATCAATAATTTTAAATCTTATAGCATCAGTAATTCGTTTTACTTTTCACCATTTTTTAGCTTTACATATTCTGATAGTCTCGAATTTTCGATTGGCATGAACTGGAATAGTTCTAATTTTAGAAACGAATTAAACTCAAGTTTAAATTTTGATCAAAACACTTATGCTTACAGTCTATCTATACGTACAGTTTTGAAATTTGGCACTGAAATAAATTCTGAATTAGACATTCAAGATTCAAGAAATATTCCCAATATTGGTAAGTTTATACCTGTATGGTCGGCTTATTTACAACAGCCACTCGGAAAATCTAATTTCAATTTAAAAATTACTGCTTACGATATCCTAAAGCAAAACACACAAATAAGTAGGACTGCCAATTATAATTTTATTATTATTCAGAAAAGCAACCAACTACAACAGTATTTCATGTTGACATTGGTTTATAAAATTAAGAAAATGGGTGGAGATGAAGATGGTGGATTTGTATTTTAAATAATACTACGCTATATAAATTAGTCACAAAATTGATTCTTTGTTCTAATTGGTATCTTTATATCATTTCTACTAACTTTGCATCTTAAAGTCTTAAACTTTTCTTCATTAATCGCTAGAAATTTGCATATTTGAGCGATATATTTTTCACTAATTAACATTAAATAAAAAATGGATTTTTTAGAATCATGGGTAGATAAACTTCTTTTAAACACAGGCCTTTCAGAAACTTGGGCAATAAATCTTAGACTATTAATTTTTATTCTAATTTTATGTCTATTATCAATAACCTTATTTTTAATTACTAAAAAAATCATCATACACTATATTTATAAACTTTTCAAAAAGTCGACATTAAAATGGGATGATATTTTAGCCGAGAAACAAGTCTTTAATAATGTGGCACATTTAGTTCCAGCTATTTTAGTTTTAATTATGGCGCCTACTATTTTCGCCGATTTCAAAAATGCGCTTCCATTTATCACAAAATTAGCTGATGCCTATTTAACCCTAATTGGAATATCTATTTTTATGTCGTTTTTAAAAGCTGCAGAATATGCGCTTGGCACACATGAAGCATTTAAAGACAAGCCCTTATCGAGTTATTTTCAACTCTTTAATATCATTTTATACATTGTAGGTATCATTGTAGTACTTTCTATCTTACTTGGAAAATCACCTATTTATTTTCTAAGTGCATTTGGCGCAATGACTGCTATACTATTATTAATATTTAAAGATACTATTTTAGGATTAGTGGCAAGTGTCCAAATATCAGCTAATGATATGGTAAAGGTGGGCGATTGGGTAGAAATGCCAAAGTTTAATGCAGATGGAGATGTTGTTGCTATTAATTTAAATACAGTAAAAGTACAGAATTGGGATTTAACAATTACAACCATACCTACTTATTACTTTATTACCGATAGTTTTAAAAACTGGAGGGGGATGCAACAAAGTGGAGGGCGTAGGATAAAACGTTCCATATATATAGACGCTCATACGATTAAATTTATCACTCCAGAAATAAGAGAAACTTTAAAACGCTATCAACTTATTACCGATTATATCGAAAACAGACAGAAAGAAATAGATTCATATAATGAAGTAAACGTTCGAGATTCTTCTATTCTAATCAATGGTAGACGCATGACTAATTTAGGTGTTTTTAGAAAATACATCGAACAATATTTAACCCATAATCCGCGCATCAAGAAAGATATGACGATAATGGTTAGACAATTAGCTTCAGAATCAAAAGGCATACCAATAGAGATTTATTGTTTCACAAATACAACCGAATGGCTTCAATACGAAGGTATCCAATCGGATGTATTCGACCACTTATATTCGACAGCAAAATTCTTTGATTTAGAAATATTTCAAGAACCTGGTGGAAAAGATATGCGTGAAGCATTTAAAAGTAAATTTTAAATCAATTATATAAAATAATCACATGATTGATTTATTAATACTCGTGTGTACAACAAAATTTAATCTTTCTAAACCTACGTGAGACCTAGTAACTATGAAGTATTTTTATAAAAATGCAATAATTCTGCTATTGAAAAAAAATAGTATAAATATTGAAAAAATCAAAACACAACTTAACAGCACAATAACCTAAAAGGTCAATTTATAATTTATACTTAAAGGTGAATTAATACAACCTTAATACAACAGAACCACTTTTGCTGCATCAAATTATTGTATAAATATGAAATCAAATTTTTTCAAATTAGGTCTTATGTCAGTGGTGGCATTTTCAGCGTTATTTACATCTTGTAAACCAGATGAACCAGTAAAAACTGATGAAGATGAATTCGTGGTACTCGAAGGTTCTTTGAGCACTCAAGTTTTAGATGCTTCTAAAAAATACCTTATCAGAGGTACTGCAACTGTTGAAGATGGTAACACACTTACTGTTCCAGCAGGCACTAAAGTTTTCGGTGAAAAGAAAACTAAAGGTACATTGTTAGTTAGACCAGGTGGCAAACTTGTAGCTGATGGTCAAGAAAACAATCCAATTATTTTTACTTCAAATCAAGCTCCAGGTGAAAGAGAACAAGGAGATTGGGGCGGTATTGTAATGTTAGGTAAAGCTAATGTTAACCAAAACAGTCCAGCTATAGAAGGTATTTCTCCAGCTGCTACTTATGGTACTTTTAATAGCACTGCAAACGATAATGACAATTCTGGTGTTTTAAGATATGTTAGAATCGAGTATGCAGGTATTGCACTTACTCCAAACAACGAAACTAACTCATTAACTATGGGTGGTGTAGGTAGTGGAACAACTATCGACTTCGTTCAAACTACTTATGGTGGTGATGATAACTACGAATGGTTCGGTGGAACAGTTAATTGCAAACACTTAGTATCTTATGCTGCTTGGGATGACAACTTTGACGTTGACTTCGGATTTAGTGGTAAAGTTCAGTTTGCTGTTGCTGTTTGTGATCCATTTAATGCTGACCAATCAGGTTCTAATGGTTTTGAAGTTGATAATGATGGTTCTGGTACTACTGCTACGCCTAAAACTTCTGCAGTATTCTCTAACATCACTATCCTTGGACCAGTTTTCGACTCAGCTAAAGCTTCTATCAGTGGTAACTACCAACATGCATTACACTTAAGAAGAAACAGCGAAATAAGTATCTTCAATTCTGTTATTGGTGGTTTCCCATTGGGTTTAAACTTAGATGGAACTTTAAATAACTACACTTCAGATTTAGGTGTTCTTGAAAACAATATCCTTTTCTGCTCTGCTGTTAAAGGTAAAACTACTCGTCCTTTCTTCAATGGTTCTTCATCTAGTACTGCTGTTGCAGATTACTTCAAAGTAACTAAAAACAACGTAGCTTATACTGCAAGTACTCCAACTTCTGGAACTCCAGCTTATTCTAAAGCAATTGCTGATGCTGGTGTTAATCCTGAATTGATATTAGGTTACAAATATACTGCTGGTGTATCTGGTAACTATCCTGCAAACCCTGATTTCGCAACCTTCACTGGTGCTTCTCAAACAGGTGCTGCATTTACTAACTCTAAAGTTAGTAGCTGGTTTACTTCTACAACTTACAGAGGTGCATTTGGTTCTACTGACTGGACTGACAATTGGGCTAATTTCAACCCACAAAACATCGCTTACTAAAATAAACTAGAGTAAGTTTTTTTTTCATAATAAGAGCCTCCCATATTTGGGGGGCTCTTTCATTTTTGTAAAGTTTTAATTCTTTTTATATAAGTTTGCCTAAAACCACTGTCATGAAAAACCGAAGAGATTTTATAAAAAATAGCCTGCTCCTGGCTGGTGCACTAAGTATTGGCGAACATGCCTACCCCACTCCTCCAATGCCTCATGCTGATTTGGATGATGACGAATACTGGAAAATGATTCGTGCTCAATTCCCTCTCAATCGCAATAAAACTTTTTTGAATAATGGCACTATGGGACCTTCGCCCTATCCTGTCCTCAATGAAGTGTATCAAGATATGCTGCATGTAGAATCAAATGGGAGATATGGTGGAAATGAAGAAGATGCTATTAAAGCTTTAGCCAGATTAACTGGTACAAAAGACTCGGAAATAACACTAACTCGGAATGTAACCGAAGGTATCAATATATCATGTTGGGGTCTGCCTTTAAAAGCTGGTGATGAAGTTATTATGAGTACGCATGAACATGTTGGAAATGCAGCCCCTTGGCTCAATAGAGCTAAATTACATGGTATCATCGTAAAAGCTATCCCACTTGGAAAAACAGCTCAAGAAACTCTAGACATAATAAAAAAAGCGATAACTAAATCAACTAAAGTAATTGCTTTGCCTCATATACCTTGCACTATTGGACAAATTTTACCCATAAAAGAAATCTGTAGCTTAGCTCGTGAAAAAGGTATTTTTAGCTTTGTAGATGGGGCACACCCTCTAGGAATGATAAAGTTAGATATAAAAGAAATTGGTTGCGATTTATACGCCGGATGCTGTCATAAATGGTTGTTAGGCCCTAAAGGAACTGGATTTCTTTTTGTATCAGAAAATTTCAGAAATACGCTTCAAGCTTATTATGGTGGCGGTGGCTTTGATTCGGGTTGGGATATGCTAAGTCAACCGCCAACTTTAAAAGGTTATGTCGATAATGGTCACCGGTATTACTATGGCACTCAAAATGCCTCTCTCTTTCTTGGTATTACCAAAGCAGTTGAATTTCATGAACAAATTGGGGTCGATAAAATTGAAAAAAGAGTAAAAGCCTTAGCCGCATACTTACAAGAAAATTTAATTAAACTCAGTCCTAATATTGACATGCTTACTCCAACTGAAGCCATCTCTAGAGGTGCTCAAATTGGATTTAAAATTAAAGACAAAGAAATGACTGAACTACAAAAACTTTGCAATGAAAAACAAATAACAACTCGATATGTAGCAGAAAACAATATCAATTGTTTACGTATTTCAACGCATATATACAATAACCATAAAGAGATAGATTCTTTCTTAGAAATAACCGATAAATTTCTGCGCGCATAATCTAAAATGGAGGCCAGCGATTTTATTAAAGCATGGGAAGATGGTGTCACTGAATTTACCATCTCAAGTTCCGGAAGCACCGGTCCACCTAAACCATTTGTACTTCAAAGACAATGGATGGAATGGAGCGCACTTCAAAGCGGGAAGATTATACAATACCAAGCTGACGATATTTTGTTGTGTTGCCTGCCTTTAAATAAAGTTGGAGGCTTAATGGTATTAGTGCGCGCTCAAATGTGGAAATTAAAAGTAGAAGTAATTACAGCTTCATCAAATCCATTATTACATGATACAAAAGCTAATATTGTCTCTTTAACGCCCTATCAGTTGTCTCATATTTTTTCTAATACAGATTCCTATAACAGGCTTAAACAATTTAAAGAAGTCTTAATAGGTGGTTCGGCAGTTTCAAGTGAATTATTAAATAAAATTGAACAATTTGAGGGTTCAACAATCTTTAGACATAGCTATGGCATGAGTGAAACTTATTCTCATATTGCTATTCGTACTTTAAATGGCCCAAAAACAGATAAAGGATTTGTTACATTTCCAGAAGTTCAAGTAATTCAATCTGATGATGAAACGGCTATAGTTATTGCTCCTTTCTGTTTGGAAGGACTTAAAACATCTGATAGAATAACATTTTTAGACGATGGTTCATTTAAAGTAATAGGCAGAAATGACTTTATTATTAATACAGGCGGAGTAAAAATAAATGCCGAAGAGATTGAAAAACTAATAGACGCAACATTAAAACCTAGGTCGAGATTTGCAATAAGTAGTTTAAACGACGAAGAATTGGGAGAGAAAATAGTATTAGTAACAGAAGATGCAAATGCATTTGAAGGTCAAGATTGGAATTTTATTAAGTCCGTATCACCCTATGCTGCACCAAAAACTATTATTCAGCTTGATACACTTCCAATGAATCAGGGAGATAAGATGGATCGAATAAAAATCAGAACGATGTTAATTGAATTGACTAGTAATTAACAGAGTCAACTAATTTACCATGTTCATCGAAGGTTTTCCAAGTGCCAGTTTTTTGACCAGCTTTGTAATGCATTTCAGAACGTAATACACCATTTTTATCCCAAACCTTCCAAGTACCTTCTTTTACATTATTTTTATAGAAAGCGATAGAGCTAATACGACCATTTTCGTCATAAGACACCCATTCGCCAGATTTTGCACCATTGTAAAAAGCACCTTTTTCTTTGATGGCACCAGTCATATAATAAACCGTTATGTCACCACTCTTAACACCATCAACAACATCATATACGCTTTCCATTTTCCCATTCGCGTAAAACAATGTTAAATTACCAGTAAACAATGCACCGTCGGCATCAATATATTGTCCTTGAGCATTTTGATAGACAGAAGGTGCTTGAGCACTCACCTGAAAGCTTAAAAAAAGGACAAAAAACGATAAAAGAGATAATTTTTTCATAACAACTTAACAATTTCTTAACAAAGGTACGAATTATTTTCAATATACAAAACATTTTAATCATTTTTTTATATGCTTATTTGTCATCCAAAACATGCTAAAACTATAGCGTATATTGAGTCACTCCAAGGGGCTTATAATTAGATATTCAATTGATAATAACAATAGTTTGAAATCAACAAATAAGATATTATTTTAGAAAACTATCTGTTATTAAATACCTTATTAAGATGCCATAGAAGAAAATCAACAGCATGAAATGCCTAAAAACGAAAATCCAATGATAAAATGACCGAAATCGCTAGCGATGAATTATCTAAAATCGAGAACAATTTTAGAATTCAATTCGAAAGTGTAAAGATTTTTAGATTTATATGAAATGCAATCTACCGTAACTATTCGACTTGATTTAAGAAACTCAACTGGAATATAGCAATAACCTTTACTATTGGTGTAGAATGACTTGTTAGTTCCATCTAATTGAATTTTAACACCACTTAAAGCCTCACTGTTTACATCTAAAACTTGCACACATTGAAATTCTATGCGGTCTTCCGCTGTAATTCCTAATGCAAACATGCTTAATGCCAATAGCAAAACTTTCATGTTACAATATTATCAGGGTAAAATTAATAGATCTTAACGGGTATATTAATTTTATGTTAACTCAATAAAAAATCCAATAAATGGCTATTTATATATGCTCCGCAGAAGGATATTACTTATAAAACCTTAACACAAATACATTGTAATGCTAACCGATAATTCACGTACTATTAAGGTAAAATTAACATTTGTCAATGTATTTTGTGAAATGAAATTTTCGCTTTCAAAACTACTAATTTTCTTACTTTTAACAGTAGCTGTATCCACGCAAACCAATGCCCAGAATGCCGGCATTAAAGGCATTTTAATCGACACTACAGATGCTAATCCTTATATCTCAGGGGCCAAAATCACCTTGAGACAGAATGGTAAAAAACAAGTTTCGAATGATAGCGGAAGATTTGAATTCAAAAGATTAAAACCAGGTAAATACTCTATCGATATAAACTCTTCTATTTATAAAACTGTGACAATAGTTGATATCATCGTTAAAAGTGATTCAGTAGTTAATTTAGTTAATATTTATTTAGAGTTAAATGTTACTGAGATGAAACCTGGTAAAATTAGAATAAAAGGTCCACCTAAAAACACAATGGGTGTTGCCACTAATGATGAAAAAAAGGCCAAAGGGGTAGTCAATGTTTTACCAGCGGAAGCCATAAAAAATGGAACAGATAACAATGCTGCTGCTGCTGCTGCTCGTATACCAGGTGTTACCTTAATGGAAGGTAGATTCTTA
>JADLHV010000055.1 GCA_020848595.1 Bacteroidia bacterium | reverse complement strand
TGAATATTCCCGATACAGTTGATTTTTTTCACTAATTCAAAACCTTATTCCACCTGTAAGCATAAAATTGAATTAAAAGTTGAAGAAGCTTGCCAAAATATCAACAAAAGAACAATTGTGTTGTGCTTTAATACGTCCATTAATAAGTTTGTAATGAATAATTCTATGAAAAAAACGAATGATACGGTTCTACCACAAATAGGTAAAAAAATACGAAAACTACGTGAAATGAATGACTATTCGCAAGAGTTTATTGCTCACGAACTCAATATGTCTATTTCTGGATACTCTCGTATTGAACGCGATGAAGTTAAATTAACTCTAGATAAACTCTATATCATTTGCAAAATTTTAGACATCTCTATTGACGAATTAATTAAGAGCAGCGAAGGTAAAACGCCTTCACAAAATAAATATCCAAACAAAGAAATCGAGCCAATTAATTTCGAAAACTCAAATGCTAACTATGTTGAAGAAATATACAAAGATCAAATTAAAACCCTAAAAGAAGAACTACGTTATCTCAGAGAAATTTTATCTAGAATGACTAAATAATGATTACAAAAAAGCATTTTTATTGCGGCAACTTTTTTGAATACTTTATATATGTGCTATCATCGCTTTTGTATAATCGGATGAAGGTGATTTAATTAACTTATCCGTTAATCCTTGCTCTATAATATATCCGTCTTTCAAAACAATTAAATAAGAACAAAACCAAGCAGCGACTGCCATACTATGGGTAATCATCAATATACTTAAACCCTCTTGAATTTGAAGTTCTTTTAATAAATTAAGTATTTGAGCTTGTACCGACAAATCTAAAGCAGAGGTAGACTCATCGCAAATCAATAGCTTAGGCTTTACAGCTAATGCTCTAGCAATACAAATACGTTGTCGTTGACCTCCGCTAAAATCTGATGGGTACTTATTTATATCACCCGCACTTAATCCTACTTTAGTTAGTAATAATTTAATTTCATCTTCAACCTCTTTAGAATTAAGTTGTGGTTGATGTAAATGTATTACTTCCTTTAACATTTCTCCTACACGAATTAGTGGATTAAGAGCAGAGAATGGGTCTTGAAAAATCATTTGAACATTAGAAGACAAAGGCTTATTATTTTCGAAATCGAATTCAATACTACCACCTGATTGTTCTTCTAATTGCACTAATAATTTCGAAATAGTACTTTTACCTGAGCCTGATTCACCAATCAATCCAACACTTTGCCCCTTTTTTACATTAAAACTTATCGATTTTAATGCTCTAAAGATTCTTCCATTCTTAAAATATTCCTTATGAAGAAGATGCGTATTAACAATATTAGCTTCAGATTCAATATGTTCTTGAAAAACCGTCGGTGCTTCATTAAAATCGCCTATAGTTAATAATTTATGTCCTTTTTTATCAGGATTAGGCTTACAAGCAAGCAGGGCTTTAGTATAAATCTCTTTAGGAAATTTAATTATTTGTTCTGCGGTACCTGTTTCAATGATTTCACCTTTATACATTACCAAGATTCTATCCGAAAATTTACGAACAGCATCTAAATCGTGAGAGACGAAGAGAACACTTTTCCCATGTTCTTTAGTCAATTTTTTTATCAGTCCAAGAATTTCGTCTTGTAAAAGCACATCTAAAGCCGTAGTTGGCTCATCGGCGATGATAAGATCAGGATTTCCAGCAAGTGCCATAGCAATCATAACCCTTTGTCTTTGTCCACCAGACAATTCGAAAGGATAAGCGTTCATAACCTTATCAGTATCGACGAGTTCAACCATCAATAAAAGTTCCTTGGCTCTTTTTTTTGCGTCTTGCCCTTTAAATCCGCACAAATAAATATTCTCGAGCAATTGTTTCCCACATTGTTGCACGGGATTGAGCGCACTTAAAGGTTCTTGAAAAATATAGGCAATTTTTTTCAAGGCAAATTGAGCTCTTAATTGAGCATTCATATTGAGTAGAGAATTTGTTACCTCTTCATCATGAAATTCAACTCGCCCACTAACGGTAAGCGATTTTGGCAATAAATTAAGAATAGAGAGACAAGAAAGTGATTTACCAGAACCCGATTCACCAACAATGGATACAATTTCTGAACGGTTGATATGAAAAGAAATCCCTTTTACGAGCGTTTCATGTTTAGAAGCAACTTTTAATTCAGAAACATCGAGCAATCGCATTAGAATCCCATGTTAGAAGGTTGCTTTTGAGAAAAACTTTTAATATTATTTTTATATTTTAGATTCTCCTTAATATCAGACAAGAAATCCATTAAAGCATCAGGAGAATTCATCACAGTTACATTTTCTGGGAACTTAAGATCTTTTTTATTAACGACTTGTGAGCCGCTAAGTAAGATCTGAGTTTCCTTCCAATTTTTACCTAAATTATTGATAAAAGTTTGCAAAGAGACATTACTATTCAAAGAAGTGATGATACTAAAGATAAAATCGGGTTTTCTAATTTCAAAAATCTTATATAAATCTTCGAAAGGCGTTTGAGAACCAAGGTAAATAACTTCGTGACCTCTAGATCTGAGCACATAATTAGCAAATAATATACTAAGGTCGTGAGATTCACCTGTTGGAACAAACACTAAGAATTTCTTAGAATCAGAATTAGGGCGGACAGATAAATTATCTATGGCTACAAAAAGACGTTGGCGAATAAGATTCGAGATAAAATGCTCATGTGCAGGATGAATAGAGCCTGATAACCAAAGTAATCCGATTTGCTCCATGAATGGAAACACAATCTGCATCATGGTATCTTCTAAACCTAGCTTCAAAATATTAATAGAAAGAATTTTATTAAATTCCTTCTCATCAAAAAGCATCATTGTGCTAATTAAAGCTTGAATTTGGCCGTCGTATTTTGATTTATTCTCAGATAATTGCTGACATTTTTCACGAATTTCTTCCAAACTCATTTCAGCAATCTTAGATATTTTATATCCGTTATTATTGAGAATTGAGATGTTTAGAATTAAACGCAATTGTTCTTCATCATAATAACGAATACCAGTATCTGTGCGATGTGGAGTGAAAATCCGGTAGCGCTGTTCCCAAATTCTTATTGTATGCGCTTTAATTCCGGTAATGTTTTCAAGGTCTTTGATAAAGAGTTTGTTTCTAAAATCCTTTTTGCCTTTTTTCATTTTTAAATGGGTTATTTGTGTAATTCATCCGAACTTTTTTCCATTATAATTGTTACTTTTTTGAATGAGTAAAATTTTAATTGCGGGGGGCTCCGGAATGATAGGTTCAAAGTTAATATTAAAACTTAAACAAAACAACATTGATTTTGTTTTTCTTTCAACACAAAAAAATACTAACTATTTGAAAAACAGCTACCATTGGGATCCTGAAAAAGACATCTTCCCTTCTATCGACTTAAAAGAGTTTGATGCGGTAGTTAATTTCTGTGGCGCTGGGATTTTTGACAAAGCATTCAGTCCAGAAAGAAAAAAAACATTATTAAGCAGTCGAATTTTGCCAATTGAGGCTCTTAATAAAGCGTTTAAAAGACAAAATATCAAAGCTCCAATCTTTATTTCTGCCTCTGCTAGTGGATACTATTCTAATGATAGTCAAGAAATTATTGATGAAAATTCGCCTTCTGGCACTGGATTTATTGCCGAATTGGTAAAAAAATGGGAAACAGCTATATTTTCTAGTTCCTCTATTTCTGATCGCATTTGCGCAATAAGGATTGGAATCGTGCTTTCTAATACAGGCGGATTCCTAAAACCGATGGCTCAAACTATCAATCGTTATGTTGGCGCTGTTCCGGGATCTGGAAAACAAATGGTCAGTTGGATTCATGTCGACGACCTCTGTGAAATGATTTTGTTTGCAATTAAAAATAAATTAGAAGGCGTATACAATGGAACAAATAATCATCCTGTCAATTTAAGTCAAATTACGCACCAATTCGCTCAACAATTGCATAAACCCTTGATACTACCCAATATTCCAACATTCATTTTACGCTTAATCTTTGGTAAAGAACGTCATCAATTAATCCTTACCAATCAAAATATCACCCCTAAACGAATGCTTGATGCCGGATTTAAATACGAATTTGATACGATTGAAAAAGCTTTAAAAAATCTTTACCCATGAGCCAAGAACCTTTTGTTATTCACTGGTTTAGACGTGACCTTAGACTCAATGATAACGCAGCTTTATATCATGCTTTAAAATCTGGATATAAGGTAATGCCTATATTTATTTTTGATACTCAAATTTTAGATAAATTGAGCGACCGTTCAGATTTAAGAGTTAATTTCATTTATCAACGATTAAAAACACTCCAAACTGAGTTAAAAAAGTTGGGAAGCGATTTGCAAATATATAGCGGCGACCCTAGTGAAATATGGGCTAAACTATCTAAAACTACTGAACTCAAAGCTGTATTTACTAATCGTGACTATGAACCTTATGCCATTCAAAGAGATTTAAAAACTGGTCAGATTTTGAAGGAAAATGGCATTGAATTCAAACATTTTAAAGACCATGTGATTTTAGAAAAAGGCGAAGTTTTAAAAGACGATGGATTGCCGTATACCGTTTACACACCATATTCTAAAAAATGGAAATCCAAATTAACCCCATTTCATCTAAAAGCTTATCCTGTCGAAAAATACCTGCATCATTTATTAAAATTTGAAGCAGATGCATTTCCGAGTATAGAAACTATTGGATTTAAATCTAGTCCATTCACATATCCTACAGAAACAGTTAATTCGTCAATCATCAAACAATACCATCAAACCAGAGATTTTCCAGCTATACAAGGAACGAGTAGATTGAGTTTACATTTTAGATTTGGAACAGTATCCATCAGAGAAAAAGTCGCTAAAGCACAAATATTAAACGAGAAATTTTTAAACGAGCTTATCTGGCGCGATTTCTATATACAGATAATGGCGCATTTTCCTTATGCCATGCAAAGCGCATTTAAACCACTTTACAATACCATAGAATGGGAAAATGATGAATTAAAATTTAAGGCATGGTGCGAAGGACAAACAGGGTATCCGATAGTAGATGCGGGAATGAGAGAACTTAATACTACAGGACATATGCACAATAGAGTACGAATGATAGTTGCCAGCTTTTTATGCAAACATTTGTTAATAGATTGGCGATGGGGCGAAGCCTATTTTGCCGAGAAATTATTGGATTTTGAATTGGCCTGTAATAATGGAGGTTGGCAGTGGGCGGCGGGTTCGGGAGTAGATGCAGCGCCCTATTTCAGAATATTCAACCCTTACCTACAAGCTGAAAGATTTGACCCCGAACAAAAATATATTAAAACCTGGGTACCCGAATTCGGAACGAAAGACTATGCAAAAGCCATAGTGGTACATGAACAAGCCCGAGAGCGTTGTTTAAGAGCATATAAAAGTGCATTAGAATTAAAATAAGCAAATTTTTAGTGACAAAAATCAGGCAAAAGGTCTAAGAAACAAGAATTATAAAAGCAAATTCGCTTTAAACATTGCATATTAATTAGTAATATTGCGACACAATTTTAGAGAGTATGAAGAACATTTCAGTTATAGGATGCGGCACCATGGGCAACGGAATTGCGCACGTTTTCGCAATGAATGGTTATAAGGTAACCCTAATCGATATCAACGAGGCGGCATTGCAAATGGCTATCAAGAAAATTGGCAACAATTTAGATAGACAAGTAACCAAACAAATTATTACTTCAGAGCAAAAAGAAGCAACTTTAGCAAATATTAACACCACTACCGAATTATCAAGTGGCGTATCAAATGCCGATTTGGTTGTAGAAGCAGCTACAGAAAATGTCAATATTAAATTACAAATATTTAAAGATATAGACGCCTCTGCTCCAGAGCACTGCATATTATCTTCGAATACCTCCTCTATTAGTTTGACTAAAATTGCAGCTGTTACTAGACGTCCGGGTAAAATAATAGGCATGCACTTTATGAATCCTGTTCCGGTTATGAAACTGGTTGAAGTCATTAATGGTTATAAAACCGATAAAGAAGTTACTGAAACCATAATGGATTTAAGCCGCAAAATTGGCAAAACACCAACATTAGTAAACGATTATCCAGGGTTTGTAGCCAATAGAATATTAATGCCAATGATTAATGAAGCTATCATTACTTTAAATGAAGGCGTTGCAGGAGTAGAAGAAATTGATACCGTTATGAAACTTGGCATGGCACATCCAATGGGCCCATTGCAGTTAGCCGACTTTATTGGATTAGATGTTTGCCTAGCGATTATGAATGTATTGAATGACGGATTAGGCAATCCTAAATATGCTCCAAGTCCATTATTAATCAATATGGTTACATCAGGCGACTTAGGCGTAAAATCTGGATGTGGTTTTTACGATTATAGTGGCGGAGGCAAGGAGTTAGTAGTAGCTCCAAAATTCAGAAAATAATTTTTAAAAGATATTAAATCAATCTTTTAGACCTTTAATTTGCGTAAATTGAAAAAAATACGCAATTTGCAAACATATGGCAAATAAGGAATCATGGGGGTCGAGAGTAGGTTTAATACTTGCAATGGCCGGCAATTCAGTCGGACTTGGTAATTTCTTACGCTTCCCTGTACAAGCAGTTCAAAATGGAGGAGGGGCATTCATTATACCTTATCTCGTTTGTTTCTTACTTATGGGGCTCCCACTTTTGTATGTAGAATGGGCTATGGGAAGATTTGGTGGTAGACATTCTAACCACTCAACTCCCTTTATATTAGATAGCATGGACAAAAGACGCCTTTGGAAATACATTGGTGTGTTTGGCATTTTTACTAACGTCGCAGTTGCTGCATATTATTGCTACCTTGAAAGTTGGACACTTTCTTATGTTTATCATTCTATTGTTGGTTCTTTTAGTCATATGGACCAACACCAAGTTGCAAATTTCTTTAACGACTATACTAAAATAGGCGTTTCAACAACTGGAATTCCATTCGAAAATATTATCATTTGGTTAATTTGTCTTTTCATTAACACCTATATATTAAGCAAAGGATTGAGTGGAGGTATTGAAAAAACGGCTAAAATTGGAATGCCATTATTGATATTATTCGGCATATTTTTAGCTTACAAAG
>JADLHV010000054.1 GCA_020848595.1 Bacteroidia bacterium | reverse complement strand
TTAATTACAATTTCGTTTCTTATTTATGGATGTGCCTCATTAAATTCGTTAGAAGGTGGAGAAAAAGATATTGACCCTCCCCTATTAGTAGAAAGTTCTATTATTGATACAAACTTCAATAATAAAATAATACAATTAGAATTTGACGAATATATACAGCTCAATGATGCAGAGAAAAATATAAAATTATATCCTGAGCATAGTAAAGTTAAATGTACTGTCAATAAGAAGAAATTAATTATAAAAATTGATACATCACTTAGAAGTAATACAACATATTACTTAAGCATTAACAATGGTATTAAAGATATACATGAAGGAAACTTATACTCATATTCTAAATTATTTAGTACAGGTAAATCTATTGATACAGGATTAATCACAGTAAGTATAGATAATTATAAGAATTACAAAAACTATAAAATAGCTATATTAGACGAAATACCTCAGGATAGTTTACGGAAATTTAACCCCTATTACACTCTTCCTTTGAATGAAGAAACTATTAAGTTTAGAGGATTACCAAATAAAATTTTTTCAGTTTGGATATATAGTGATTTAAATTTTGATAATAAACCTGATTGGTATCAATCTATAGATTTTGAAGCTAATATTAAATGTGATACAAACATTCAAATGAGTCTACATGAATGGAATCCACAATTAAATATTAAGAAAGTATCAACTGATGGGCAATATACAAAATTAACCTACTCAACAAATTCCAACTATTATAAAATAATAAAATCAAACTATAAAGACCAAATCAATAAATTGATATACGCTAATAAAGATAGCGCACTATTTGAAGATTTTATATATTTAGGAGTTATTGACTCATGTAAAGAAATAGATGTATTTAAAGAGCTCCACAATCAAATTAATAATAGCTTAAGAATAATTCAAGGTAAAGAATTTGAAGTTTACTATACAAAACCACAATTCTATATGAATAATTTTGATGATATACGTTTGAAAGAAGAAAAAACCGTATACACCTCTAAAAAAGATACAATACTTATATATGTTCCACGATTAGACATAATGGATACAATTGATATTTTAGGTCACATAGTTTTAGAAGAATCAAAACAGAGCTTATTAAATGTTAAAATTAACGATTCATTAAAATTACATTACGACATAATTATTAAACAAGATGGAAAAATTCTATACACTTATATTGATAAAAATGAATTAGAAATTTATCTTGAAACTGGACAATATTTAATTGAAGTTATAGAGAGTGAAACTAATCATGAAATCAATCCATTTATATTCCAAAAACCTGGATCAAAAAAATACTCTAAAGCCCTTATTTTAAAGGCATCTTGGGAAGAAAATCTACAAATAAAAATAGAGTAATTTGTCAACATAGTTAACAACATATATGCGCATAAATGTATTAAATACGTGGAACAAAATAATAGAGAAATTTAATGTGAATTACAGACAACAAAAGTGTAAAAGTAATCAATAAATAGTATGGTTATCATCATTTACATTAAGTTCATATAAAATTCATTAACACCTATGTTGAATTGTTAACTAAGTGCAAAAACACTAATAAAATCAAGCATCTCAAAAAGTAATAAAGAGTGAGTAAATAATAAATAAAGGGTAACTTAAGAATAAAAAAATAAATATTTAGAGAGTTATCACGAAATCCACAGCACTATATTAATACTATATATTCTTTTAAATTATATATATTTATTTTTGATTGAGGAAAAGCTTGGATTGTCCAATTGAAAGATTGAAGTATTTTTGCACCATGAGTATGCTTGAAAGAATAGAAGACTTAAAAAACAAATCTGCGGATTTTAAAATTGAAAGCAAAGAAATGCTTGAAAATTTCCGTTTAAAATTTCTATCGAAAAAAGGAGAAATAAATGATTTATTTGAATCGTTCAAGCAAGTAGCAGGAGAAGAAAAACGCGAAATTGGGAAACAATTAAATGTATTAAGACAAAGTATTGAAGCCAAATTTAACGAATCAAAGGAAAAATTTTCATCAGAAAAAAAATTTCCCGCTGACGCGGCAGACTTGAGTTTACCCACTAATGCCAACACAATAGGGTCATTACACCCCATAAGTTTAGTTAAAAATTCAATAATAAATATTTTTGAAAAAATAGGTTTTGATGTAGAATACGGGCCCGAAATAGAAGATGATTGGCACAATTTTACTGCATTAAATTTCGGCGAAAATCATCCTGCCAGGGATATGCAAGATACCTTTTTTGTTGAAAAAGAACCGAGAGGAAACTTTGCATTAAGAACTCATACTAGCAGCGTTCAGGTTAGATTAATGGAAACAGTGAAGCCTCCAATCAGAGCATTAATGCCAGGCAGGGTATACAGAAATGAAGACGTTTCTGCTAGATCAAATTGTTTTTTTCATCAAATAGAAGGTTTATATATCGATGAAAATGTAAGTTTCTCTGATTTAAAACAAACATTATATTATTTCGTTTCGCAATTTTTTGGAGAGAGAGAAATACGCTTTAGACCTTCCTATTTTCCGTTTACTGAACCAAGTGCAGAAATGGATATATATCTTGGTATGGAAACAGAACAGGACTCAAGATTAACTAAAGGAACAGGATGGTTAGAAATATTGGGTTGTGGGATGGTTGATCCAAGTGTACTTAAGAACTGTGGAATAGACCCTGATAAATATAGCGGATTTGCTTTTGGTATGGGTATCGATCGAATAGCCATGTTAAAATATGGCATTAAAGATATCAGGCAAATGTTTGAGAATGATATTCGATTTCTTGAACAGTTTTAGTTAATTTCTTGACGTTATAATTTGATAATACAGAACTCTATGAAGAATATTTTAGTTGGAATATTTTGTGTTTTAATTCTTGTTAATTGTAAATCTTCAAAGGAGTTTTATAAAAAAAATAACACAGAAATTCGATTTGGAACAACTGGAGGATTTACCGGGGAAACTATCACTAATACCTTGAGAGGCGATGGTTATTTTTACCAATTGAGTAATTTAAAATCTGATACGATACATTTTGTAAAAATAAATAAACCTGATTTAAAAGCTCTTGATAAATTAATTAACAAAGATAGCTTATCCCTTATTCATCAGGATGAAACTGGCAATATGACCGCGTTTATAGATATTGTTCAAAATAATAAGGTTTTATATGCATACAAATGGCCAATAGGAGTAAAATTACAATCAATTTATTTAAATCAATTATATCAAAAATTAATTAGTTTAAACAGAACTCAATAGGTTATTTAAAAATTTTATATTCATCATGCATTAAAAATAATGTACTGCTTATGATGTAATAACAAAACTCTATATATGTCGGAACAAAAGTTTCGTATCTTTGTTGACATTAATAATGAATATTGGAATAGTATGTTACCCGACATTTGGAGGTAGTGGTGTTGTGGCTACCGAACTTGGAAAAGCCCTAGCAGCAAAGGGATATCATGTTCACTTTATCAGTTATAGTCAACCAGCTAGGTTAGATTTTTTTAATCCGAATGTTTTCTTTCATGAGGTGTCAATTTACAAGTATCCACTATTCGAGTATGTACCTTATGAAACAATACTTGCTAGTAAAATCGTTGATACAGTTAAGCAATATAAATTAGAAGTATTACATGTTCATTATGCTATTCCCCATGCAAGTGCTGCATTGATGGCGAAAAATATTTTACTAGAACAAGGGATTGATATTCCAATTGTTACGACACTTCATGGAACAGATATAACACTGGTAGGAAAAGACCCAACCTACGAACCAGTTGTTTCATATTCAATTAATCATTCAGATGCAGTGACAGCTGTTTCGGAAAGTCTAAAAAATGATACCATTAAAAACTTTCACATTCAGAGACCTATTTATGTGGTTCCAAACTTTATAGATTTTTCAAGATTTACAAAGCAGAAAAAGGAGCATTTCAAGATGGCAATAGCCCCTAACAATGAAAAAATTTTAGTTCACACTTCAAATTTTCGTAAAGTAAAGCGGGTAGAAGATGTCGTTAAAGTATTTGCTTTAGTAGCAGATAAAATTCCATCTAGATTATTGTTGATAGGCGATGGCCCAGAGAGAATGAACATAGAATTAATGGCAAGAGAAATGGGTGTATGTGATCGTGTTACATTTTTAGGTAAACAAGAGCAAATAGAAGAAATATTATCCGTCTGTGATTTGTTTTTATTGACATCAGAAACAGAAAGTTTTGGATTAGCAGCGCTTGAAGCTATGGCATGTGAAGTCCCTGTTATTTCTTCTAATACAGGAGGTATTCCAGAAGTAAATGTTCATGGAGTGACAGGATATTTGAGTAATGTTGGAGATGTAGAGGACATGGCAAAGAATGCATTAAAGATTTTGACTGATGACAAAATATTGCACCAATTCAGAATAAATGCACTTGCAAGAGCAAACGACTTTCATATAGACAAAATATTGCCATTATATGAAGACGTGTACTTGAGTTTGGTAAAAGCGCCGCAGAAGTCTTAAAAAGCGCCAAATTTTTCATTATTTTTTGATTCAATCTAATGATTATTTAAGTTTCTTAACTTATAATGGACTGATACACAAAAAATTTCGTTAAGAGAGTTTGACCAAAATAAAAATATAACCTTACTTTGGACCAATAAAATTCTCATGAAACTACCTTTTTTACTCAGTGTTTTACTATTCTCGTATAGTATAAATGCTCAGAAATCAAACAAAAAGACAACTAGTCAAACATTACCTGTAACTCAAAGTACTTTTGGAACAGTTGCTAATGCCATGCAATTTAGATCCATCGGGCCTGCCGTTACATCTGGAAGAATTGGCGATTTGTGTGTTAATCCAAATAATAAATCGCAATGGTATGTAGTAGCCGCTAGTGGAGGTGTTTGGAAAACCGATAATTCAGGCACAACCTTTCAATCCGTATTCGATTCTTATGGTTCATATTCAATAGGATGTATAACTATGGATCCCAATAATTCTAATCTATTGTGGTTGGGAACAGGCGAAAACAACAATCAAAGGAGTGTTGGCTATGGAGACGGGATATACAAGACAGAAGATGGCGGAAAGTCTTGGAAAAACATGGGGTTAAAAACGAGCGAACATATTGGTATGATAGCCGTTGACCCTAATAACAGCAATATCGTTTATGTTGCTGCCTATGGTCCTTTATGGAGTTCAGGTGGCGAAAGGGGTATATACAAAACAATAGATGGTGGCATAAACTGGACGAGAATATTGAATGTAAGTGAAAATACAGGTTTCAATGAAATACATATCGTACCAGGAAAATCAAATGTATTATATGCAACAGCTCATCAAAGAAGACGACATGAGTGGACATATTTAGGAGGCGGACCAGAATCGGCTATTTATTCTAGTACAGACGGAGGAATAAATTGGAAGAAACTAGAAGGAGGATTGCCTAAAGGTGATTTAGGACGTATCAGTGTAGCTATCCCGCAAGGCAATACAGACATTGTTTATGCACTTATAGAAGCAACAGAAAATGGTGGTTTTTATAAATCGAGCGATAGAGGAGCTAGTTGGACAAAACAATCTGGCCATACGACTGCTGGCAATTATTATTGTGAAATTTTTGCTGACCCAATTAATCCAGATAAGATATATTCAATGAACACTTGGGCAATGGTAAGTATAGATGGGGGCAAGACATTTAAAGGACTTGGAGAAAAAAATAAGCACGTTGATAATCATGTTATATGGGTAGACAAAGACTTTCCGGCGCATTATCTTATGGGTTGTGATGGAGGATTATATGAAACTTGGGATGCTGCAGGGACTTGGGATTTTAAAGCAAATATTCCGGTAACTCAGTTTTATCGCGTAACGGTAGATAATTCAAAACCCTTTTATTACATATACGGAGGAACACAAGACAATAATACATTAGGAGGCCCATCAAGAACTATTAGTTCAAGTGGAATTCATAATTTAGATTGGTTTGTAACAGTAGGTGGCGACGGTTTCAAGACCGTTGTGGATCCTAAAGACCCGGACATTGTTTATTCGCAATGGCAATATGGCGGTTTAGTTAGATATAATAGGAAAACAGGAGAAGCCATAGATATAAAACCACAAGAGGGCAAAGGAGATGCGGCTAATAGATTTAATTGGGATGCTCCAATAGTTTTAAGTCAACACGACAACAAAACATTGTACTTTGCATCACAATTTATATACAAGAGCACTGATATGGGCTCGAGTTGGAAGATTATAAGTCCAGATTTATCAAGAGGAATTGATAGGAATAAGTTACCAGTTATGGGTAAGATATGGAGTGTAGACGCTGTTGCAAAGAATCAATCGACAAGTATTTATGGAAATGTAACCGCGTTTGCTGAATCTCCAAAGAATGCACAATTACTGTATGCTGGAACAGATGATGGGTTAATACAAGTGAGTTCAGATGGTGGTAAATCTTGGATTAGAATTGATAATATTATTGGTATTCCGAAGCAATGTTTGGTTCAAAATATTTATGCTTCAAAGAATAATGTTAATGAAGCTTGGGCAATATTTAATAATCATAGAAATGGTGATTTTAAACCTTATTTAGTCAAGTCAATTGACCAAGGCAAGAGTTGGCAGATTATGACATGCAATTTACCAGAGCGTGGTTCATTATACTGTTTAGCAGAAGATTATATTAATCCGGAGCTTTTGTTTGCAGGAACCGAGTTTGGTGTATTTACAAGTATTGATGCAGGAAAAACATGGGAGAAATTAGGCAATTTACCTACTGTTTGTGTTAGAGAAATTGTAATTCAAGAGCGAGAGAATGATTTGGTTTTAGCCACATTTGGACGTGGTTTTTACGTTTTAGATGATTACAGTGCTTTACAACATTTTAAAAACATTAGAATTGATTTAGAGACAAAACCTGCTAGTATTTTTCCAATAAAACCAGGATTAGTATTTGTTCCATCTACACCTTTAGGCCATAAAGGAAAATCTTTTCAGGGCGCAAGTCTATATACAGCAGAGAATCCATCTTTAGGAGCTGTAATTAACTATTACATTAGAGATGAATATAAAACCTTAAAGGAAATAAGAAAGTCGAAAGAAGAGCAACAAGAAAACGATTATTATCCGAGTATTGATAGTCTTAGAATAGAAGACCAAGAACCAGAGACTTATTTGCTGATTATTATAAAGGATGTAAAAGGCAATATTATACGTCAATATAAACGTTCGCCTAAAAAAGGTATGAATAGATTGGTATGGGATGGATATTTAGAAAAGACTAGTCCAGTTTCATTTTATACGCCCGATCCTGATAATCCATATGAGGGAGATGATCATGGAGCAATGGCATTACCGGGCGATTATCAGGTTTCTATTCAACTCGTTAAAAGTAGTAAGATACAAGATCTTTGTGGTCCTATTAATTTTAAATTGGTTAGTTTTAATTCTAATACAGGAGATGAATCGTTTAATCAAGAGCTTTCTGAGTTTAGAAGAGTGGTTACTGGTGTTAATAATTACTGTTCAGAATTAGCCAATAAGGTGCGTTATGTAAAGCAAAATAGTCATCAAATTAACGACCAAGAGACTTTAGATTTATTGGCTGCAATAGACCTTAAAATTCGTGCATTTAATTTACTTATGTATGGTGATGGCAGTAGATCATCGAGAGAATTTGAGACATTACCAGGTTTAATAGGCTCATTAGAGGGCATAGTTTATAATTTATGGGCAACAAGTCAAGCACCTACAGGAACATATATAAATAGACTTGCAGAGCTTAAACTTGAGTTCAACGCAGTATATCAGATTGCGAAGGAATTAAATGTCTTATTAGAGGCATTAGACAAGCAACTTGATAAAAATAAATTTCCATACACACCAGGCAGGTTACCAGAATGGAAAGGTTAGAAATAAAGGTGATTGTTAGATCAACAAGATTTAGATAAGTCAAAATAGCATTAAAAATTAGTCGATTAAAAAAATAATTTAGTCTGATAAGGTACTATGTATTGCATAGTACTATAATTTTACATTATCTTTGCAGCATGGATTTGGAGAATACCCGGTCGCAGATGCGCAAAGGCATATTAGAGTATTGTATTTTAAGTATAATAGACAAGCAGGAGTGCTATGCATCTGATATA
>JADLHV010000053.1 GCA_020848595.1 Bacteroidia bacterium | reverse complement strand
GCTACAAGTAGTACTACCGACTTATTGATTATAGATCAATTTAGTATTTGGGATGAGATGGGAAGATTTAAGAAACCATTAATTGCGGCAGTATCAGGTTGGGTAGTTGGAGGAGGTTGCGAATTGGCTATGTTATGCGACATGATTGTAGCTTCAGAGACTTCTAAATTAGGTCAGCCAGAAATACGCAGAGGTATTGGATCAGGCGCTGGAGGTACACAAAGATTACCAAGAGCAGTTGGTAAAGCAAAAGCCATGGAGATTATACTAACTGGAGATTATATAGATGCAAGAGAAGCTTTACAAATGGGCTTAGTTAATCATGTATATCCAGAAGATCAGTATTTAGAAGGCGCATTAAAAATTGCTCGTAAGATTACAGAATTGCCACCATTAGCCGTAAGACTTGCAAAAGAATCGGTCAATAAGGCCTTTAATTCTACCTTATCAGATGGATTAACATTTGAACGTAAGAACTATTATCTGACATTCTCAACAGAAGATCAGAAAGAAGGTATCAAAGCCTTTATAGAAAAGAGAAAACCTGTTTATACAGGTAAATAATCCTGAAACTCACATTATATGTTCGGCCGTCTTGGAAATTGGTTTTTCAAGACGGCTTTTCATTTTAGGCATTGAGTAAGTTTAGAGTTTATTAGAGATATATAGACCAGATTTCGTTATTAGAATTAGTGGGTTTTGAGATACATAATTTCGAAAAGAAACATGGTCAAAAAAGAGTTAATGTAACAGCTATTTAGCAGACACAATCAATTACAACTAAAATCAAATTTCAAGCCTAGAAAAATCGACAAACCATCGTAATTTTGGTAAGTATTATTTTTGAAATAAGCACCAGTTAAACCCTTATCATAAGCAATTCGAGCATCGGCCCAAACTTTTTTCACTAAAAGCAATCGACCACCCAATCCCAATCCTGCAGAAACATACGTGTGATTCTCAATATTGCTATGATGCAGTGTTGGATTTAAAGCGACAATCGGTCCAGCGTAAATACCATATTTTTCTTTAAAAGTTCCAAATTGAAACATATTATAAAAACTTAGATAATCAGCTTGAATTTCATTTTCGTATTGACGTTGAGAATAAAATACACCTGTTTCCAAATTAAAGTAGTCTTTAAATTTCTTACTACCAGAAATCCCATAAAGCATTTGAAAACGTTGAGCATTATAGCCCAAATTATTAGCACCAGTTATATAACCGAATTCTTGAGAATTAGCAAAAGAGCAACAAAAGATTGTTACAATAGATAAAAGAAAATGCTTCATATTTAATTAATTAAAATCAAACGAAAATATATAAAAATTATTAATACTGTTGCCCATTAATAATTATATCAATTAGGTATACGTATTGACATGATTGTATTTCTTTTTAAGGTAATTATAAAACTCAACTTGAGCACGAATTCTAGGAATTTGATTGGGTTTATATTCATTAATTTGGAATTCATCTAAAATTCTAGACTTACAATTATCATTCAATTGAATATTGAGCATAGCTTTTAGTTCTTCGGCTACATGAGCACTCGTGATTGGAAAAACTACCTCTACCCTACTATCTAAGTTTCTAGACATCATATCCGCCGAGCCCATATACATTTTTTCTTTACCAGCGTTACAAAAGACATAAATTCTAGCATGCTCGAGGTATTTATCGACAATACTTATAGCTTCAATATTTTCGCTTAAACCTTTAACACCAGCTAAAAGACATTGAATACTTCTAACAATTATTTGCACTTTAACGCCAGCTTTAGACGCTTCATAAAGTTTTTCAATTATTTCAGGATCCGTAAGCGAATTCATTTTCATAATGATATAAGCCTCCTTTCCAGCCTTTTTATTTCTAATTTCGGCGTCGATTAAGCGCAGAATAGACGACCTTAAATTGATAGGCGCTACGAGTAAATGAGTGAATTTATATTTAGATGGATTAAAATCATCGATGAGACTAAACACACGATTAATTTCGGTTGTAATTTTAGTATTACAAGTCAGCACCGAATGGTCGCAATACACCCTAGCAGTATCACCATTATAATTACCAGTACCCAAATGAGCATAGAGTTTATTTCCATTCTTTTCCTTTCTAGTAATCAAGCACAGTTTAGAATGAACTTTCATACTTGGAATAGTGAATAAGACAGTAGCGCCTTCCTCTTTCAATTTATTACTCCAATAAATATTATGTTCTTCATCAAAACGTGCTTTAAGTTCCATCATAACAGTTACTTTTTTCCCATTTTTAACGGCATTAATAAGCGCATTAACCACATTAGAATTTTCGGCTACACGATACAATGTCATTTTAATACTAATAACATCAGGATCAATAGCCGCTTCACGCAGCATACGAATAATATAGCTAAAGGGTTGATAAGGGTGACTAATTAAATAATCGCGTTGACGAATAGCATTAAACATTGTTTTAGCCTTATCTAGTTCAGGAATATACAAAGGCTCTATTTTTTGGTATTTTAAATCCGTTTTCTTGATATCAGGGAAACCAATAAAATCTCTAAAATTATGATAGCGTTGACCAGGAATTAATTCATCTTTAGAAAGAGCGAGTTTTTGATAAATAAATTTAATAAAATCATTCGGCATTTCTTGATCATAAATAAGTCTAACAGGTTGACCTTTTTTTCGTTGCTTCAATGATTTTTGAATTGTATCAAGAATATTTAAGGAAATATCATTATCGATATCAATTTCGGCATCACGGGTTAATTTAATTGTATAAGCTTCAAAAACATTGTATTCAAAACTAGAGAAAACCACATCAAGATTACAGCGAATGACATCATCAATAAACATCATATAGGTGGAGTTCCCTTGTTTAGGCAATTGATAAAATCGTTTTTTAACTTTAGTAGGTAAAGGAATTAAAGCATATTTTTTTTCTTTAGTAATACTATTCGACAATTTACATGCTAAGTAAACTGTATTATCTCTAAGGAAAGGGAAAGTTTTTCTTTCATTTAAGATGAGTGGAAAAATAGTATTGATAATTTCCTCTTTAAAGAATTTACGTACTTCGAGTGTTTGTTGAATATTGAGTTGTTTTTCGTTGACAAAGAATACATTTTTAGATTTAAACTCTTCCAACAATTGGTTGTAGATATTATTAAATTTTACTTGTTGAATAACGACTTTATTGTAGATATCCTGTAAAGTTTCGCGCGTTTCGCGGCGATTAATATAATTACTACTATTAGATTTTAGATGCAGCATACGTTTATGCGTCGCCACTCTAACACGAAAAAACTCATCGAGATTAGAAGAGAATATACCAAGAAATTTCAGACGTTCGAGCAAAGGCACAGTTTGGTCGTATGCTTCTTGAAGCACTCTATCATTAAATGAGAGCCAACTTAGTTCGCGGTTAATTAATTTCTTTTTTCTAGCCATCAGTTGTTTAATGCAATTTTTATATAGACTGGCAAATGATCACTAAAACCATTCAGCCATTTAGTACCACCAAAAGTTCGGAGAGGATAACCCTTATAATTTCCATCTTGAATCATCCAATCATATTGAACGATAGAGAGCGAATTTTCGATATATTCAGAAGCTAGACCATTGGTTAGGGCTTTGCTAATGATTATTTGGTCGAGTCTTTCCCAGTGCCCTTTATAGCGATAAGAGCCACTACCATTTTTCAATTCAAACATTAAATTATGCAAAAAGCAATCGGGGCATTTAGATCTAGAGAGCGCGTTTAAAGAAGAACTTAAACTTTTATCCCAAGGTTGATCATTAAAATCGCCCATAATAACAATATTAGAATTTGGAGAACAATTTTGATTTATAATCGATTTAAGAGTTTTAGCGGCATCGATACGATTTTGTTCACTTTGGAGTTTTCCTTCCCTTCTAGAGGGGAAATGACAGACTAAAAAGTTAAATGTATCATTGTTAATTGTCGATTTAGTTTTAACATAAAGTATATCTCGTGTTTTATCACTAGAATCGAGAGACAATTTAACCTTAAAACTTAGAGCATTTATAAGCGACATTTTCTTTCTATTAAAAGCGAGGGCAACATCGATACCCCTTTCATCTGGGGAGTCGAAATGCACCAACTGATAAGCTTTTAGCAGCGAATTAGAATCCATTAAATCTTTGAAAGCTAGAGCGCTTTCGAGTTCGCACACACCGAATACATCAGGAGAATTACCATCGATTAGCGTATCAATAACCCTTTGTAAATTTCTCAATTTGTTAAGGTACCTATTATTAGACCATCCATATTTACCATTAGGCGTAAAATCATCGTCGTTGTGCGATATATCGTCTATAGTATCAAATAAATTATCAAGATTATAGAAAGCGACACTTAAAATATGGTTATTGGCTTCGTCATTAAGTTGATTTTTAGGCACACAATTAACTACAAGAGCAACAGTAGCAGTAGAAATAAGCAGTAGATGAATTAATTTCACGATATTTTGCAAAATAAACGAATAAAGATTAGAAAGTGTTATTAAGATTATATGAAGAGATAATATTTCAACACAATATTTGTTAGTAATCTATTATTTTAAATTAAGGCTTTTTAACTACTTTTGCAGCCCAATAAAATCAATGACATTAATCAAATCAATATCAGGCTTTAGAGGAACAATTGGAGGCACTCCAAATGACAACCTCACCCCAGTCGACATTGTCAAATTTGCTTCAGCTTATGGCGAGTGGATACGCAGTGCAGGCCATGGGAAATTGATCGTTATTGGTAGAGATGCCCGATTATCAGGCGGCATGGTATCAGATTTAGTAACAGCCACCTTACAGGGAATGGGGTTGGACATATTAGATTTAGGATTATCGACTACCCCAACCGTAGAGATGGCAGTAATGATGGAAAAAGCAGCTGGAGGTATCATATTAACAGCGAGTCACAATCCGAAGCAATGGAATGCTTTAAAATTATTGAACCATAAAGGCGAGTTTATATCAGCAGAAGAAGCAAAGATTGTGCTAAGTATGGCAGAAGCTCAAAAATTCGAATATGCCGATATCAATAATTTAGGTAAGTATGAAGAAAACAAATCATACATACAGAAACATATAGATGCGATATTAAAACTGCCATTAGTAGATGTAAAAGCTATAACAGAGAAACAGTTTAAGATTGTAGTTGATGCAGTAAATTCGAGTGGAGGTATAGCAGTACCAATGTTATTAAAGGCATTAGGCGTTGCAGAAATTATAGAATTGAATTGCGAGCCAACAGGACATTTTGCGCATAATCCGGAGCCATTACCAGAACATTTAACCGAATTAGCCTCAACAGTAAAATCGAAGAAAGCGCATTTAGGTATTTGTGTAGATCCAGATGTAGACAGATTAGCATTAGTAGGCGAAGATGGTGCTATGTTTGGAGAAGAATACACATTAGTAGCAGTAGCGGATTACGTATTAAAACATCATAAAAAAGGCAATACTGTTTCAAATTTATCATCGACACGAGCATTAAAAGACATCACAGAGAAAGCTGGAGGAAAGTATTCGGCCAGTGCAGTTGGAGAAGTTAATGTAGTAGCCATGATGAAAGAGACCAAAGCTGTAATTGGAGGAGAAGGCAATGGCGGAATAATATATCCAGAATTACATTATGGACGCGATGCATTAGTAGGTATAGCTTTATTTTTATCCTCCTTATCCAAATCAGGTAAATCTTGTACTGCATTGCGAATGACATTTCCAAACTATATCATATCTAAGAACAAAGTAGATTTAACTATAGACATCAATCCAGACGAGGTATTAGAGAAGATAAAAGACAAGTACAAGAAATTCCCGATTAACACAGTAGATGGAGTTCGAATAGATTTTGATGAAGAATGGATACATTTAAGAAAATCTAATACAGAGCCCATTATTAGGATTTATGCAGAGAGTAAATCGGAGACCACAGCGAGGAATCTAACGATGAAAATCATCAAAGACATTGGAGAGATAGCCAATAGATAAGATATAATTACGAAAAGATATGTCATTACAATGCGGTATAGTAGGATTGCCCAATGTGGGAAAGTCTACCCTTTTTAACTGCCTGAGCAATGCTAAAGCGCAGGCTGCCAATTTTCCATTTTGCACGATAGAGCCTAATATAGGTGTAATAACAGTACCAGATGAGCGCTTAGAAGTTTTAACCACGATAGCGAAACCACAAAACATCGTACCAGCGACAGTAGAGATAGTAGACATAGCGGGATTAGTTAAAGGCGCGAGTAAAGGCGAAGGATTAGGCAATCAATTTTTAGGAAATATTAGAAGTACGAATGCGATATTACATGTATTAAGATGTTTTGAAAATGACAATATCATACATGTAGATGGTTCGGTAGATCCGATACGCGATAAAGAGATAATAGACACAGAGCTACAATTAAAAGATTTAGATAGTGTAGAGAATCGTTTATCAAAGGTACAGAAACAAGCGAAGGCAGGCGATAAAGAAGCAGTAAAAGTGATGGATGCTTGCGAAAAGTACAAAGCACATTTATTAAAGGGATTAAATATACGCACATTAGATGCCTTAACAGAAGAGCAAAAAGAGTTAACTTCTGATATGAATTTGCTAACAGAAAAACCAGTTTTATATGTATGTAATGTAGACGAAAAGAGTTTACCAGATGGAGCGGGCAATAAGTGGGTAGAAAAGATAAGAGAGATGGCGGATTTAGAGCAATCGGAAGTAATGGTAATAAGTGCGGCAGCAGAAGCAGAGATTGCAGAGTTAGAAGATGCCGAAGAGCGAGCAATATTTTTAGCTGATTTAGGATTAAAAGAGAGTGGTGTAGCTAAATTAATAAAAGCTGCATATAGGATATTAAAGTACATCACGTATTTTACGGTAGGAGAAAAAGAGGTACGAGCATGGACAATAACAGAGGGCATGCGCGCACCACAAGCTGCTGGTGTGATCCATACAGATTTCGAGAAAGGCTTTATAAGAGCCGAGGTAATTAAATTTGACGATTACGTAAAATACAAAACAGAATCGGCAGTAAAAGAGGCAGGCAAAATGGGAGTTGAAGGCAAAGAGTATATAGTAAAAGATGGGGATTGCATGCACTTCAGATTCAACGTTTAAAAAAAATAAACTTTTTTTAATTTAGAGTTTGAAAAGATGTAACAATATCTTAATTTTGCACCACCTTAAACAAAAGGGATGATTCCGTAGCTCAGCTGGTAGAGCATTACACTTTTAATGTAGTGGTCCTGGGTTCGAGTCCCAGCGGGATCACAAGAAAAGAAACCGACGTCAGTCGGTTTTTTTTATGCCCTAAAAGACTTGCCGAAAACCCTTTTTCGAGCAAGGCTGATAGGGCATAAAAACCTCGCAGTGTAACGAGAGGACTTTTCTTGTGCAGAACCTTTAAAGCGTGTGGGTCCGACGCAGTCATTCCCAACGAAATTGTTTTTTTTAGGTAAGCCGAAAACCCTTTTTCGAGCAAGGCTGATAGGGCATAAAAACCTCTCAGTGCAACGAGAGGACTTTTCTTGTGCAGAACCTTTAAAGCGTGTGGGTCCGACGCAGTCATTCCCAGCGAAATTGTTTATTTTAGGTAAGCCGAAAACCCTTTTTCGAGCAAGGCTGAAAGGGCATAAAAACCTCGCAGTGTAAGGAGAGGACTTTTCTTGTACAGAATATTCTTATTATAATGGGCAATTTTGATCCTAAATTTCATTTAAAGAAAAAGGGGGACGTTTGGATAAAAATAGTAAAGCCTAGGTCAAAAAATGGAATTGAAAGTGTACTACCCTTCATGATTGAAGCAAAAGAAATTTGCAAGAAATATTGTGGTATTAACTTACAAGGTGAAAAGTTAAATCTAGTGTAAATCACCCTATTTTATAATTAATTTGGAATTAAATTTTTTGTTTTATTTTCACTCATAAACTAAAAGCAACCTCTTTAATTATTTTCAATTTTGATCGAAAAAGAATCAATATCAACTAAAAGATGAGTTTATGAAAGTTAATTTAATATTTCCAGAAGAGAATTTAGATTTATTCAATAAAAGATAAAGAAAGTTGACTAAATCACATTAAAACGATAGCTTTTAAACAATAAAAAAAAAACTTAAACAATAATTTAGAAATAAAAACCATTAAAAATCCTATAGTGCTGATTTTATATACATTACAATAAATATTTTACTAATTTAGCGACTAAAAAAACATCTATTTTTAATTAAAAGAATGAGGCCCTAATTGTTTTAACATCAAAGAGATAAAAGTAAAGTTTTGATAAAGTGTGATTAAGTTTAGGTTAAATTTTACATTTATACCACTGATTTAAAATGAATTACGATAAATGCACAATAATTTATACATTTTTTAACTCAACAAACTTTGGTAATTCGGAAAATTGAAATTAATATTGCGATTGAAAAATTAGGTATAATTACGCACTGAGTAAAAACACTTAATGGATCACGACTAAAAACAAAACGATTAGGCATCAGCCATGGGACACACAAGAAACACAACACCACCTTTTAACCTGTTTGTAGGCCAACAAGCTGTTAGGGAGGATTCCATTGCCTATCAATCCAAAACAAAGACCGATTTAGAAGTTAAAAATTTCTTACATTATTCTTTGTTTATATCTGCTCAAAAATCAACTGAATTGGCGTATTCGACGCCGCGACTTTCCAACTTTTTCCCCATTGACGTTCAACGAAAACTTAGGCACAGCAAGCCTCTGCACCCGCAATTTAGTATCGCGAGTCGCAGTTGCAGTTGCAGAGCATAGAATTCAGCGACTTAGTCAGGATTAAATTACATGGAGCGTTAAAAAAACACAAGTGAAATCCAAATCATGTTACAAGGTTTAAAAAACTTAGTGATAGAAATGGCTAGAACAAAAAAACACAATCGCTTAATTTCGGTAAGATGATTTTGAGCACAACTAAAAACAAGACAACACAACACAAGCATTTACACAAGCGCGATGAAAGAACAATTACGAAGCATTAACTTTAACCATTACCTTAGGTACATCAAATTAATTTTGATTCTAGGTGACTTGGTATTTTTGAACATTTCCTATCTGGTATCGTTCATTATTAGGTACGAGCATTACGATGTTTTCTTTACTAGAGATTCGCAAATCTTTATTTTTATCACCAACATTTTCTGGCTTTACCTCGTTTATCATTTCAATGAATTTACATTTAACAGGACAGACAGTATAGAAAAATCTTTGAGTAAAACACTCAAGTTGATTCTTTATCTATTTCTATCCTTAGTAACCTTTTCTGAGCTATTCTATTTTCACAATTTAAATAGAATGGGCTTCCTTACCTTCTTCCTAAATTTCATTATTTTAACATTAATTTATAGAATTGTAACCATCCAATATTTGCGTAAACTTCGCAAATCAGGCAACAATTTTAGAAATGTAGTTATAGTAGGTTCGGAGGACATGGGGAAAGAAATATACAATGCCTTAACAGCCGACCTTTCGCAAGGTTATAAGGTACTTGGATATTTTGACGAGAAAAAAGGAGATAAAGCCATTGTAGCTAACTATTTAGGACCAATTAAAAGTATTTACGAATACATTACTACTAATTCTGTTCAAGAAGTATACGTGGCATTAAGAGATTTTTCTACGATAGAGATTAGACAACTTATTTCTTATTGTGAGCGAAATTTAATCCGTATAAAATTTGTACCAGATTATAAATTATTTAAAGAAACTAGCAGTGTATCTATTGATTTTTACGGTAGTGTACCGGTAGTATCTTTAAGAGAAGAGCCATTAGAAATTCCATTGAACCGTTTGAAGAAAAGATTTTTTGATATCACTTTTTCTTTATTGGTGATTGTATTTATTTTCCCTTGGTTATTCCCAATCTTAATCATCATGGTTAAATTGAGTTCACCTGGTCCAATTTTCTTTAAACAGAAACGTACAGGAGAAGGCAATGTTGAATTTTACTGTTGGAAGTTCCGCACCATGCGAATGAACAACGATTCTGATTCAAGACAAGCAACTGCCAATGACAATCGTATTACGAGAGTTGGTAAGATATTACGCAAGACCAATTTAGATGAGATGCCACAATTCTTTAATGTATTGTTTGGAAACATGTCGGTAGTTGGACCACGTCCACATATGGTTAAGCACACCAATGAGTACTCTGAAATAATCGATAATTATCTTGTTAGACACTTTGCTAGACCAGGTATTACAGGTTGGGCACAAACCAACGGATTAAGAGGTGAAACAAAGAGTGTAGACAAAATGGCAAAACGTGTTGAGTACGATATATGGTATATTGAAAACTGGTCATTTTTATTAGAGTTAAAGATTATCTATTTCACTATACGCAACATGTTTGCAGGAGATAAGAACGCAGTATAGATCCAAATATCAACAATTCGCATAAAGAAAAAGGCCCTTGAAAAAGGGCTTTTTTCGTTTTAAAGTAATCTAAATTCTAAGCATACGAATTTCTTCAATAAGGCTATCTAAACACAGATAAAAATTCTGTCATACAAATTAGCGCAAAACCCTGTAACGCTCATAAAAGAAAGAGACACTCCCCTATTATTGATTTAAATTAATAACAAAAAGAAACTAAATGCAACAGAATTAAAATCACACCAATTCATAGATTGCATATCTGCAAAATGAAATTAGTGTCGATTATTTTTTAATAAAAACGCTAGAGAGAATAGTATCTTGATTTAAGTATCTTTCAGCGTATTTGCGCGCATTAATTCTTTTAGCGTCATGACCATCTTGGCAAGCCTCAACAATAGCAGATTGAAGCGATGTAATATTTTCGGGTTCAATTAGAATACCCATATCATGATCATTAATAACATCGTAGAGACTAGTTCCAGGCAAAGCAGTAGCAATAGAAAGACCACCAGCAGACAATATGGTAGTTAACTTACTTGGCATAACCAAATCGGCAGCTTCAGCTTTTTGCAAGACCAGGTGCACATCGGCCATATTTAAGAACTCATTAAAAGTTTCCATAGGTTGCAAAGGCAAAAAACTCACATTATTTAGGTTGATGGCTTTCACCTTTTCTTCCAATTTTACTTTATAGGGTCCAGTTCCGCAGATAACGAAACGAATATTTGCAAAATCATTTTTAATATTAGAGGCAATATCTAGAAGAGCATCTAAACCTTGTTTTTCGCCGATACTACCAGAATATAAGACAATTTTATCATTAGGATTAAAACTCCATTTTGATTTAAAATCATTGCGATTAGGTAGAGGATGAAATTTATTTGTATCGACCCAATTAGGGAACATGATAACAGAGCGACCCGTTTTAGCTTCAATTTTGCGGTTCATTCCAACAGAGATAGAAGAGATAGAATCGACTCTTTTTAAAATAAAGCGTTCCATACCAAAGAGCAGTTTAAAAATCCCGTCAGCTTTAACGACTTTAAGATCACGAGCTGCTTCAATGTGCATATCTTGAATATGGTAATTTATTTTACCACCCTTGAAGAATCTATAGAACAGAGCTAAAAAGCCCAAATGAAAAGGAGGAGCAATACAAATTATCTGGTCATTTTTCTTTTTAAACAATTGACTTAAGAGCATAAAAGAAGCAGAGACAAAGAAAGTAGCTTCATGAATAATACGTTTAGCGCCACTTGGTTTAGCGGGCACATACATAGGGCATCTAAGAACATTTAGATTACCATTTTCAGAAATTTCCTTTTTATACCAAATATTTTTATAAGGCGCTTGAATTTTCCAATTTGGATAATAAGGGCAAGTTGTAATAACGGTAACTTGATAGCCATTACGAGCTAACCAGGCTGCCATTTCACCGGTATATTTTCCAATACCAGTTAATTCTGGGGCAAAATTAATTCCAAGGATTAAGATTCGTTGAGTATTTGCGTTTTTCAAGGCTATAATTTAGAATAATTTAGATTTAATGAAGAGCAATTTCTTTTTCAGACGGTTTAACTTTTCAGAAAAAGATACCGGAGGCACATAAGCAAATTTAACAGGCCTATATTCAACTTTTAGTGCTTGAAGCAT
>JADLHV010000052.1 GCA_020848595.1 Bacteroidia bacterium | reverse complement strand
AGCCAAAACAAACGATCGAATAATTCCAGATGCATTTGACAGTAATGTTTACCATTTACCTACTATGTTAACGACGGATTTATCTTTGCGATATGATTCTATTTATGCAAAAATATCTAAGAAGTTCTTAGAAGATCCTAAATCTTTTGATGACGCATTTGCTCGTGCTTGGTTTAAATTGACTCATAGAGATATGGGGCCAACAAGCTTGTATTTAGGTCCAGAGGCGCCCAAAGAACAGTTATTATGGCAAGATCCAATACCAGTTTTAAATCACCCAGTTATAGATGCTAAAGATATTGCTGATTTAAAAGCAGAAATATTAAGTTCAGGTTTATCGATAAGTGATTTAGTTCATACTGCCTGGGCATCTGCTTCAACTTTTAGAGGTTCTGACAAGCGTGGAGGAGCCAATGGAGCTCGCATTCAGTTATTACCACAAAGAACTTGGGCTGTTAATTCTCCTTCAAAATTAGATACAGTTTTAAGTACTTTAGAGAAAATTCAGATACGTTTTAATACCAAGTCTAAGTTGAAAAAAGTATCATTGGCTGATATTATAGTTTTAGCAGGTAGTGCAGCAGTTGAAAAGGCAGCTAAAGATGCAGGTTTTGCTATACCTGTTCCATTTGTGCCAGGCAGGATGGATGCATTACAATCTCAGACTGATATTACAAGTCAAGCTGTTCTCGAACCACTGGCTGATGGTTTTAGAAATTATTTAAAAACTCAATATACAATTTCAACAGAACAATTATTAGTCGATAAAGCACAATTACTGACACTTACTGCACCTGAAATGACTGTATTGGTCGGTGGAATGAGAGTTTTAGGGGCAAATTATAATAGAAGTTCATTAGGTGTATTGACCAACCATCCCGGTTTATTGACTAATGAGTTTTTTGTTAATCTATTAGATATGACGACGATTTGGAAGCCTATTAATTCTAGTAATGAAATCTTTGAAGGAAGAGATAGAAACACTGGAAAAGTAAAATGGACAGCCTCAAGAGTTGATTTAATTTTTGGATCTAATTCAGAGTTGCGTGCATTAGCTGAAGTATATGCTAGTGATGATGCTAAAGAAAAATTTGTGAGAGATTTTATTGCAGCTTGGGTGAAAGTTATGAATTTAGATAGATTCGATTTATTAAAAAAGTAAATAATATAAATTTTAAGAAAAGGTCTGACTAAATTAGTTGGACCTTTTTTTTAATCAATTTTTATCAAACTAAGCTCTACCCCAGCTAATATTTTCGGGTATTCCCCAATGTTCGGCACTAGCATAGATAAAATCTAATTTATAACGTTCAGGAATTTCATTTAAAAAAGACCCAGGTTGATAAGATGGAAAAATTTCTTCGTAGGTTAACATAGATTGAAATGAAATTCTGCGATAAATGTGTGATCGAGTTATGTTATGAATATTATCTAAACCAGAAGCACCAAGTAATTCGACGACACTTTCGATCGTGTTTTTATGGAAATTAGCAACTCTTGTTTTTTTATCATCTACCACTAAACCAATTGTTAATTTAGGGTCTTGTGTAGCAACCCCTACTGGGCATTTGTTTGTATTGCACAATAAAGCTTGAATACAACCCAATGCCATCATCATTGCTCTTGCCGAATAGCAGGCATCAGCGCCTAATGCCATAGCTCTAATTATATGAAAACCACTTGTAATTTTTCCAGCAGCCATAATTTTAATATGTTGTCTTATGCCCATTCCAGTTAAAATGTTATGGACAAAATCCAAACCATCTAACAAAGGCGCGCCTACATAGTTAGAAAATTCTTGAGGTGCAGCTCCAGTGCCACCTTCAGCACCATCTACAGATATAAAATCTGGATAAGTATCGTATTTAATCATCGCTTTACAGATACCAATAAATTCACTTTTATGACCAATGCATAATTTAAATCCGATAGGTTTACCATTAGTTAATTCTCTAAGTTTTTTTATGAATTCAATCAATTCAGAAGGGGTACTAAAAGCTTTGTGATAAGGAGGAGAAGCTACAACTGTATGTGGTTCGACATGTCTAATTTTTGCAATTTCTGGAGTGTTTTTTGCGGCCGGTAAAATACCACCATGTCCAGGTTTAGCTCCTTGCGATATTTTAATTTCAATCATTCTAACTTGAGGTAAATTGGCTTTTTCTTTAAATAGCTGTTCATCAAAATTACCATCAGGTGTACGACATCCAAAATAACCAGTTCCGATTTGCCAAATTATATCTCCGCCATGTTTCAAGTGATAAGGACTTAATCCTCCTTCACCCGTATTGTGAGCGAAACCACCTAGTTTAGCACCTCCATTTAATGCTTCAATTGCATTCGAACTTAATGAACCATAACTCATTGCCGAAACATTATAGATACTAGCAGAATAAGGTTGTTTGCAATCTTTATTACCAATATGTATACGTGGATTATGATCTAATGTTTTAAAATCTTTTGGAGCCATCGAATGACACATCCACTCGTATCCTTCAGAATACACATCCATTTGTGTACCGAAAGGAAGTGTATCATTTTCTTTTTTAGATCTTTGATAAATTGTTGAGCGATCTATGCGATTGATAGGTCGACCATCGGTATCTGATTCTATAAAATATTGGTAGATTTTTGGACGTAATTCTTCCATAACATATCGTAATCTTCCAAAAACTGGATAAATTCTTTTAACAGAATGTTTGGTTTGATTCATGTCATAGAATCCTAGTACTGTAAGTCCTAATATAACGGCAAAAATCACATACCAATCAGGGCTAAGATAGATCCCCAATAATAAAGAGCCTACTAAAGATAAGCTTGCTGCAATCACAAATTGTTTTCTCATAGTTGCTAAATATTCAATTTAAATTATAAACTAATTTGATATAACAATATAAAGTTGTTATGTGGCAAAACTAAGTAAAAGAAATAGAGTGTAAGTTAAAAGAATACCAATTATATATTTTTGTTTGATGTTTATTGCGCGGAATTCTTCTTAAAGCTGTTGTTTTACTGTCAATGTGGATGCGGAGATTTACTAAATTTTAATATCGTATTGTTATGAATTGGTTTAGAATTTCATTGCCAATTTTGAAATGTATTTCATGAATATTTCGCTACAATATACCTATTAATATTAATACATAGAGAACATTTGAATAAGCAAATTGATCTATAAATATATAAAAATATTTTATAGGTTTAACTTCCTAGAATAGTCATAACATGATCCCATTTTCTTTGTGAAATTGGAATTTGTCTCCCATCTTCTAAAATAATATTTCCGCCATTAGTTTTATCTAATCGTATTATTTTTTTCGAATTTACAAGGTAAGAATGATGAGTACGAATAAATCCAAAAGGTTCTAACATGATTTCATATTCCTTTAATGGTTTACTTACAACTATTTTTTGATCATTATTGAGTGTAAATGAAGTATAAGAGCTTTCAGCTTCACAAAAAAGAATATCATGAATCTGAATGAAATAAATAGATTTACTATCTTTTAGAACAATTTTTTGTTCTTGTGAATGTAAGTTATTTAGACTTTGATTTAGGATTTCAATTTGACGTGAAATGTTATTAGATTTAATCGATTTAACTGCTTTTTCGAATGCATTTATAAGTTCATCGACGTCGACTGGTTTTTGTATATAATCTAATGCACTAATTTTAAAAGCATTAAATGCATACTTATCGTGGGCAGTAACAAAAATTAATTGAAAGTCGTAATTCTGAATTTGATTGATTAAATCGAAGCCAGTACCATCATCCATTTCAACATCTAGAAAAACAATATCTGGTTCAAAATCTTTAATAGCTTTTAGCCCTGTAGCAACTCCATTGGCAGTGGTTAATTGTTCGATACCATGACAATGCTCAATGATGAGTTGCTTATAAGTATCTAATACAGCAGGTTCGTTATCGATTAGTAAGACTTTCAAGATTTTTTATTTGAATAGGTAAAGTTAATTGAATATGATATCCCCCTAATAGGTTATCTTGAGTAATTTTAATGTCGGTCTTTTGATTCATTTTACTCTCGATTAGAAACATTCTATCTTTGGTAATTTGGGTTGCTCTAGAAGGAAATTCCTTTGTTTTAGATTGATCAATAGAAAATGAGCCATTATCAATTATATCGATATGTAGATTGTTATTTTCGTTCTTAAACTTAATTTGTATTAAACCATTAGTTGTCATCGCTTTAAATCCATGTTCTATAGCATTTTCTACAAAAGGTTGCAAGATCATGCTAGGAATCATTTGGTCGTAATATTCAATTTTATCATCAATTTCAAATTTAACATCAAATGGGTTCTTGTTTCTTAATTTTTGTAAATCAATATACTCTTGTAAGAAAGAAATTTCATCTTCTAATGTTATCCATTCATTATATGTGCTTTCAAGAGATTTGCGCATCATTCTAGAAAATTTAGATAGCATACTAGATGTTTCTTTTCCCTGCTCTTTTAATGCTATACCTTGAATAGATGTAAGAGCATTAAAGAAAAAATGAGGGTCCATTCTAGCTCTATTTAATCTTAATTCAGTTTCAATTAGTTGTTGTTTGTTTTTCAATACTTTTTGTCTGTACAGAAAAATGATTAAACTTAGAACTAAAGCGATGGCTATTAAACTGATTAGTAATGATCTTATCTGTAAATTTTTGATTTTTTCTTGTTTATCAAGATTAATGATTTTAGCATCTTTAATTTCGCTTTGATATTTAGTTTCTAGGTCGTTAATGCTTTTATTTACTTCAATTCTCATCATACTATCTTTTAAAATAATAAGGTGTTCATTGCT
>JADLHV010000051.1 GCA_020848595.1 Bacteroidia bacterium | reverse complement strand
GCTGCTTGCTTATCGCTATTCATTTCTCCTTTCCAAAAACGGCGTCTCGATAGTCTTACATACCAATTACTTAAATCATCACATACAAATGTTTCTATTGCTCTAGCTGCTGGAGTAGGATCATAATCATCCATTTTATCTGTAACTAATTTAATTAATGTATTTAGTTTAGATAATATCCAACGATCTAATTCTGTTCTTTCTTCTGTATTAACTTTATTTGAATCGAATGCATACTGGTCAATGTTCGCATAGATCGCGAAGAATGAATATGTATTATATAAAGTGCCGAAAAATTTCCTTTGTGTCTCTGCAATACCTTCAAGATCAAACTTAAGATTGTCCCACGGATCACTATTGGTAATCATATACCAACGAGTAGAATCTGCACCATATTGATCGATGGTTTTAAATGGATCAATGGCATTACCTAAGCGCTTACTCATCTTATTGCCATTTTTATCTAAAACTAATCCATTAGCAACAACATTTTTATAAGCAACCGAATCAAATAACATGACAGCAATAGCATGTAAAGTAAAAAACCAACCCCTAGTTTGGTCGACACCTTCGGCAATAAAATCTGCTGGAAAATTCTTTGACCAAGCTTCTTTATTTTTCAAACCCCACTGCGCAGAGGGCATTGCACCACTATCAAACCATACATCGATAAGATCACTCTCGCGCTTCATTGCTTGTCCTGTTGATGAAACTAAAATTACTTCATCAACAAATGGCTTATGTAAATCGAAGGTGTTTTTATCAAATTTTTGATTTAATCCTAAGGCTTTATTTGCCTTCTCTATACCTTCAAATAATTCTTCTTTACTACCAATACATACTTCTTCTTCACCATCCTCTGTTCTCCATATTGGCAATGGTGTTCCCCAGTAGCGACTTCTACTCAAATTCCAATCCACCAAATTCTCAAGCCAATTACCAAAGCGTCCCTCTCCTGTTGATTTAGGTCTCCAATTAATTGATTGATTAAATTCTACCAATTTATCCTTAACTGCTGTAGTTTTTATAAACCAACTTTCTAATGGGTAATATAAAATGGGCTTGTCTGTTCTCCAACAATGCGGATAAGTATGCTCATATTTTTCTTTCTTAAATAGCTTATCCTCATTTTGTAATTTGAGTGCAATTCGTTCATCTACACTTAAATAATTAAGCTTAGATGTATCTTTCATAAATCCACTCAAACCTTCCCTTTGTTGCTCTGTAGAAGCTAATTTTTCAGATTCATTTAGATAGTCTTCTTTAACAAATTCATCACCGTATAAAAATACCCCATCTTTAACGCCTTCTAAAAATTTTCCTCTTTTGTCTACTAGCGTAAGGGCTCCAATACCATTTTGTTTGGCAACTCTAAAGTCATCGGCACCAAAACTTGGCGCAATATGTACTATTCCTGTTCCGTCTTCTGTTGTTACAAAATCTCCTATGATTACTTTAAAAGCATCTCCCTCAATTTGATCTTTTGAATTATTCTCAAAACTTAGTAATTGCTCATATCTAATTCCTTCTAATTCCTTGCCCTTGACTTTGCCTAGAATTTTATATGGAATCAATTTATCTCCAGGTTTGTATTCCTCGAGCTTAATTTCAGATGCTGCTAAATTAAAATGTTTAGATATTAACTTTTCTGCTAATATTACATTAACCAATTGATGTGAGTATGGATTAAAAGTACTCACTAAAACATAATCAATATTTTTTCCAACAGCTAAGGCAGTATTACTTGGCAAGGTCCATGGTGTAGTGGTCCATGCAAGAAATTGTATTATTTGCGATTCAGTTCCAAATAAATCATTAAGTTGTTTTAAAAACGGCTCTTCAACCTTAAATTGGGCAACAGATGTTGTATCCTTAACATTCTTATAGGTGCCTGGTTGATTTAATTCATGTGAAGACAAGCCTGTTCCAGCGGCAGGACTAAATGGTTGAATCGTAAATCCTTTATAAAGATAACCCTTATTATGTAATTGCTGAAGTAAATACCATAAGGTTTCAATATATTCATTTTCGTAAGTTATGTATGGATTTTCTAAATCAACCCAATAGCCCATTTTCAAAGTAAGCTCATCCCACTTATCTTTGAATTCCATAACATCCTTACGACATTCTTTATTGTAATCTTCGACACTAATTGACTTTCCAATTGCTTCCTTAGTAATACCTAAACGCTTTTCTACTTGCAATTCAATTGGAAGTCCGTGTGTATCCCATCCGCCTTTTCTTTCAACCCTGTAACCATTTAATGTCTTGTATCGGCAAAACAAATCCTTTATTGCTCTTGCCATAACGTGGTGTATACCGGGCATCCCATTAGCACTCGGAGGGCCCTCATAAAACACATAACTATTGGACTCAGGGCGACTTTCAATGCTCTTTTGAAAAGTGTCTTCACTCTCCCAAAGTTGCTTGATTTGCCGCTCTATCTCAGGCCAATTAACGTGTTTTAAGGTTCGATACATGCTTATTTTTCTAAAATGTGCAAAGGTAAGGTTTTTTTACGTCTTTTTTATCCTTTTCGACCAAAGCCATTTACAAAAAATAACAACGTTAAAATTATGTTAAATTGATTGTTTACTTAGTTGTTCCATCAATACCCGTACTTTTCTTTCCATCGCTTTTTCAAATAATCTCTCATCTCATTTTCACGGCTATTGTTTCCTGGTTCATAAAATTTTGCTCCTTGAATTGAATCAGGTAAAAATTCTTGCTCTATAAAATTTCCAGAATGAGCGTGTGCATATTGGTAATCTTTACCATAATTCATCTCTTTCATCAATTTAGTCGGTGCGTTGCGAAGATGTAATGGCACTGAAAGATGACCCGTTTTACGAACTAAACTTAATGCTGTATCTATGGCTAAATAGGAGGCATTACTCTTTGGACTACAAGCTAAATAAATGGCACATTGAGATAGTATTATCCTCCCCTCGGGCATACCTATACTTTGAAGTGCTGTTAGTGCATTGGTTGCCATTATTAATGCCGTTGGATTTGCATTTCCTATATCTTCTGAAGCTAAAATTAACATCCTTCTAGCTATAAATTCTGGATTCTCTCCTCCCTCTATCATACGTGCTAAATAATAAACAGCAGCATTTGGATCGCTGCCTCGCATACTCTTTATAAATGCAGAAATAACATTATAATGTTCCTCTCCTGCCTTGTCATATACAATGCGGGTGTTCTGTAATATCTTTTTTACTTTATCATCATCAATTAACACCGGTGCTGTTTCTTGCATCGCTATCATATCAATAATATTGAGCAATTTTCTTCCATCTCCACCACTAAACTGTATCAAAGCAGAATAATCAACAATTTGTGTTTGCTTCTCTTTTAATAAATCATCTGAACTGATGGCTTGATCTGCCATTCGTTTTAATTCTTCAACACTTAACTCTTCTAAAACATAAACTTGACAACGAGAAAGTAATGCATTATTAACTTCAAATGACGGATTCTCGGTTGTAGCACCTATAAGTAAAATCTGTCCTGATTCAACTCCTCCTAAAAGTGCATCTTGTTGACTTTTATTAAATCTATGAATTTCATCTAAAAACAATAGTATCTTACCGCTCTCTTTCGCTTCGGCAATGAGCTTTCTAACATCCGATACACCAGCACTGATTGCACTCATTTGAACAAATGGTAAATTCAAACGCTCACCTACAATTCTTGCCAAAGTCGTTTTTCCAACACCCGGAGGACCCCAAAAAATCATACTCGGAATATTACCAGTTTCAATGTATTTTCTTAAAGGACCATTAATCCCAGTTAAATGTGTTTGTCCAACAAACTCATCTAAACCAGTAGGACGCACCCTTTCAGCTAATGGGATTCTTTGCATTCTACAAAATTAATGTAAATTACTGTTTCATCGAGCTATCAAAAGTCTTCCACTGACTATATTGCTCTTGTTAGAATTTGAAATGAAAAACTGATAAATACCTGGCTCTAGTTCAGAGGTGTCAAATTCAAAATAGGATTCGTTGGTCTCTAATTGCAAAACCTCTAATCCCGATAAGTTACTTACTAATATAGTGTGTAATTCGTTCTTAGGATTGTAAAAATTCAACTTGGTATTTCCAGAAGATGGCGTTGGATTTGCTTCATATTGGTTCTTTAAAATATTAACAACCGTAATACTTATTACCTCAGAATGACCAAGTCCTGGATAACTCAACCTATAATATAATTTGCGATTTAAAGGAGGTGAATTATCTTGTAATGAAAAAGTTGTTGGTTTGGTTAAACTGCCACAAAATCCAGCAATACTTCCAACTTCTATAAAATTAATTGAATCTTCGGACCTTTCTAATACTATACCATAACAAACGCTACCACTATTAAAGACCCAATCTAAATAAACTATTCCATTGGTATGTTGTGCCTCAAATTTCACCAAACTTGGCTGAATTTGTGCTTGTAATCCACCAAAACTGAACAATAAAACAATTAATACCTTGATTTTCTGGATATAGCTTTTTGACACTAATTACAAATATACACCAAATCAAACTAATCTCCAAATTAAAGCAATAAGGTAATAGAAGCACTGTAATAATGGTAACGACCCTTGAAATCTCTAACTTTAAATTTTACCATATAAACACCTTGCATAACAGATTGTCCCTCATATTGTCCATTCCATGGTGTGCCATTATCTGTAAAATATACCATTTCACCCCAACGGTCATATATCCACATTTCGTAACTCGAAAAACCAATTCCTCCTGGTCCATACGTGTCATTACTACCATCGTCGTTGGGCGAAAATGCACTAGGTACATTGAATACAAATAAATATCTAATTTGTACCTTTTTAATTATAGTATCTTTACATCCAAAACTATTTGTAACAAATTGTTTTATATAGAAAGTGCCACTGTCTGGATACATACTACTCAAATTTCGCTCATAACTCTTTAATCCATTACCCAAATCGTAAAAGACTGTGTCGGCTCCAATACTTTGATCGATGATTTGTATCTCTGGATTAACAATTGTTCCAACACTTGGATCTGTTCTGAAATCTGCGACTGGAGTTGGAAATATCACTAAACTCTTAGTGGAATCATATAGACAATTGTAATTTGTTTGTATACTTAAATTAATATTATACGAGCCTGGACCATCATACTTATGTATTGGGTTACTTAAATTAGACCCTTGATTATCGCCAAAATCCCATGTATGCTTTTTGATAAATGAACTTGGAACTATACTTTTATCTATAAATTCAACTGATTCTCCATCACATCTGTCAGTCAAATCAAAATCGACAATCACAGGTGGATAAGACTCTAATTGTCTTTGTATTGAATCTATGCAGCCTTTATCACTTTTAACTTTATGCACTACTAAATATAAACCAGCCGAATCAAAGATATGAATTGGGTCTACTATATCATTTGTATCTCCATCCCCAAATCGCCAATAATAGTTCGATATACTACCACTCGATATACTAGAGGCATCTTTCAATTCAAATTGATTATCAAAACATTTATTACTATCTTTAAAATCTGCAATTGGTATCGGATAAATATTTACTAATTTACTTGTATCATATTTGCAAAATTCTGTACTTAATACTTCTTGCTTAATTGTATAAGCGCCTTGATTTAAGTATTTATGACTGATATTAAACGCTGTAATACTATCTCCATCACCAAATTTATATTGAACTGAAGCAATATTGGTATGGATAAACGAACTTTTATCTATGAGTCTTGCACTATCATACAAACAAACATCGTTAACTAAAAAATCGGGTTGAATACGAGGATGAACAACCGTATTTTTCTCTATAGTGTCTATACAAGCATGATCAGATATCGTTATCAATCTGAGTTTGAATGTATCACCCGAAAGAAACAAATGCTCAAAACTAGAACCTGAAAAAGCACTTCCATCACTAATATCATATTGATAAGAATTGATTGAACCTTTTCTTATTCGGCTGTTATCAAAAACATGCGTCTTTTGACCTTCACAAACCGTATCTACCTTAAAATTGGCTATAGGTAATGAATAAATTTGTATAGATTTTTGAATACTATCTATACAACCTTTATCGGAAATTACTTTTAAATCAATTTTATAAATACTGTCACTTTGATATAAATACTGGAAGTCTTTTGTTAATGACAAAGTAGAATCAGTTCTCCATTCCTGAGTTAATATACTTCCTCCTCCTATAATTGATGTATTTTTGAAATAACTACTATCGTCAAGACAGTTGTCTATAAAATTGAAATCTGCTTTCGGTACATGATAAATTACAATTTGCTTATTTGATGTATCTGTGCAATTGGCATCACTGATTGCAACTAATTGAACATCAAATGTATCAGTACTTAAATAAAAGTGAGAAGGTTGCTCTACATAACTTGAATTACCGTCTCCTAAATTCCATTTAATTTGACTGATTTTCCCACTACTTAGTGTGCTAGTATTGATAAATTTGACACTATCATAAGCACACACATTTAATGATGTAAATCCTGCCACTGGAAAAGGTTGCAAACTTATACTCTTCGTTGTTGTGTCTTTACAACCAAAGTCGGTACCAACAATTAATCGAACTACAACATCCGAATTTCCTTTTAAATCTAGACTCCATTGCTTTATTCCTATAGTATCATATCCAAATGTTGTCCATTTTATAAAACTAAGAGTGTCTTTTAAAATCAAACTAGAATCTCTAAGCCATAAAGGTTGACCTTGACAGGTAGCAGTATCATAAATTTTTGCAATTGGTGTTTCTTGAACCTTTACAGTTAAAGAATCCTTGGCAGTACAATGTGCTTCATCTGTAACATTTGCGTAAATTACCACATTAGAATGAGGGCTACAAAGCGTTATCAAGGAACTACTGTCTTCTATTATGGCGCTAGGAGACCAAGCAAACGCATGCTTTCCTGTTCCTCCTTGTGTTTTAGCTTTCAATTTAAACGTATTACCTTGACATAAAATCGTATCTCTTTGTAAGAGGGCTATTTCGGGAAGCTTATAAATTTGTAATAGAACTGTATCTTTACTAAAACATTGACCCTTATAAGTTGTAAGTATATATGACTTTGAAATTGTGGCTGTATCTGTATTTAATATACTTGCTGTAGGTTGAGCAATTGTATCGGAATTAAACTCTCCTCCTGGGGTCCACTGATATCTAAAATTAGATACTTTGTTAGTTCCAGGATTAAAAATATCTCCACTACAGATAGTTTGATCTTGACCAGCATTTTTTAGCTCTGGAATTGGAAATTTGGAATAATTGAAATCACAACTACAACTACTAGAATCTATAGCAATAAATAATGCACATGATTTTCCTGCCTTTACTTTTACAGTTCTTGTAACATCTCTATATGACCCCGTTCCTAATAAACTATTGAGTGTG
>JADLHV010000050.1 GCA_020848595.1 Bacteroidia bacterium | reverse complement strand
TTTTGTACCAAGACCTATAGTTTACGAGCAGTTACAAGCAGCTTACGGTGATGGTCCTGCAATTACAAGGTTATCAGGAGAAGGTAATCCTGGTGTATTCTTGGATATAGACGATAGCATGTACGAAATATTGTTTAATGGCAGTGGTAACGGTAAAGTATTATACAAAAAAGGTGCTGGTCCTATAGACGTTAAAGTGGTAGACCCTTTAAGAATTCGAGACGGCAAATTCAGGCTAGAAATCACAGGTAATTTTAATACTGCAAGAGCAACTTGTGCTTTTGATGCAGGTGCATTATGGAAGTTGACCAATTTGGAGACAAATGTTGTAATTTTTGAAGCTAAGCCTTTAGCAATAGTAAAAGAGTATATAGTCAATAACTATGGTTATTCATTGAACGTGTCATTGAATAGCGAAGCTGGTGCAGCAGGTGAAGGACCTAATGGTGCTGTAGGTGCCAGATTAGAATACAAAGACGCAGGTGGGCCAATTTGGTTTAATGCGTACAAGGACGGCGGAAGTAATGGAACAGATGATCCAATAACAGATCAGTTTAGCTTCGTAAGAAGTGTGTCACAAGATAAAAATTCTTCACTAGCGCGTATGGGAGATGGATTTTTTGTACCATTTTTGTCCACAAAATGGGCAAATGATGCAGAGAACACTAGTTTTTATCTATCTCCTGCTGCCAAAGAGATAATGGGTTTTATGACAGGAAGTTCTGTTAATAGCTTACGATTCAGAGATTTGAATAATGTAGATATTGTTTTTACATCTGATAAATCGAAGTGGAGTAAATGTATAGTTGTGGAAAGTACTGAACCTACGTTTGATGATGTTTCCACAGTTGGTGGTCGAAAGAATTTCGAATTAAGGAAGGCCCCATCAATTGGTAAAAACGGGGAATTATTAAATGATGGAACAGAAGGATTTAGTTATTTCCCAGGTTATGCTGTTGATGTCGAAACTGGAAAGAGACTGAATATATTTTTTGGTGAGAGTAGTGTTTACAGAGATAGTACATTTACTTTTGGAGATTCGATTGTTAATATGAAAAACTTTCTAGACGGAGACAACCCTATAGGCGGTGATTTGATATTTAACCCATCATCACAAACAGTTATCGAAGAGTTTATATTAAGAGATCCAGTTACAGGGGAATTATTCTTTACAAATAAACTGGAGTCTTTTGTAGGTGGCGGACAGCACTATATATACGTAACTAGACAAGAATATGATGGTTGTGCTTCTTTTGCTCCTAGATTGACAAGAACATCTACTGGTGCTACTGCAAGTAACCTTAATAGAGGCAAAGTTGGCGCTTCAATTACTTGGACTTCATTCCCTATAGGAGTGAGTAGTGCACCTTTATTACCACTTGATAAAGGCCTTATTCCTAATGATTTGACTGTTAAATTGAGAGTCAGCAATCCATATGGATCATCTAGAAGATATAATATAGAAAGAGAGAGAGATTGTGAAACAGATGGTGATCTTCCAGTTTATGAATTTGAATTTAGAAATGCGGAGTCCAAGCAGCTTGCAACACAAGATGAATATGTAGGTGCTTTAGAAAACGTAAACGTGGTACCAAATCCATATTATGCTTACAGTGCATACGAGACAAATCAGTTTACGAATGTCGTGAAAATTACAAATTTACCAGCTAAAGCAACGGTTACAATATATAGTATTGATGGTAGTTTTATCAGACAATATAATAGAGATGAGCGAGAAGCAATTTTAGCTGGTGGTGGTAGACCGACATCTACTTCACAAGTTTATCCAGATCTAGAGTGGGATATGAAAAACTTCAAAGAAATACCTGTTGCCAGTGGTGTTTACTTGATTCATATTTCAGCACCTGAATATGGTGAAGAGAGAACCATAAAGTGGTTTGGCGTAGGAAGGAAGTTTGATCCAAGTGGATTATAATAAAAATAATTTCCGGAGGACGGTTTAGCTGTCCTCCGGTTTAATAAATTTTAAACATGATAAACCGAAACAAAATGAATATAAGAGTTTACACAATTTTGTTTTTTTCACTGTTATTTTTGAACTTAGAGGCAGGTAACCCTGACAGACAAGGACAAGCTGGAGCAAGTGAATTATTAATGAATCCTTGGGGAAGAAGTGCAGGATTACATTCAATGAGTACTTCAAGTGTACAAGGCGTAGAAGCAATGAGAATTAATATTGCTGGCTTAAGTAGAATTAATAAATTAGAGTTGGGTCTTTCTAATAATAGACTTTATAGTGGTACTGGAATGAACCTAAACAGCTTGGGTTTTGCTACCAAAATGGGCAAAAGCGGAGCTTTGGGTATAGAATTGGCATCACTTGATTTTGGTGATATTCCTATCACAACAGTTAATCAGCCTGGTGGAACTGGAGGTAGTTTCTCTCCTAGTTTTATTCAGCTAGCGCTTGGCTACTCATTTACATATGCAAACAAAATTTCAGTAGGTATGCTTGTAAGAGGTATAACTGAGAGTATTCCAGATGTAAGTGCTTTCGGCTTTGCAATAGACGCTGGTGTACAATATGTATCAGGTGAGAAAGATAATTTTAAGCTTGGGATCTCATTAAGAAATGTTGGCTCTCCTATGGTAATGGGTGGTGAAGGTCTTTCTACTAAAAGGAATAATCCTGATCCAAAAGGTGGCACAACATATGAATTAACATATGACGCTAGGGCTGCTAGTTTTGAACTTCCATCAATGTTGAATATCGGTGTATCCTATGATATTTATATGGGCTCTACTAATTACTTTAGAGTGTTGACAAACTTTACTTCGAACGCATTTTCTAAGGATCAAGTAGGAGTTGGTGGTGAGTTTTCATTCATGAATCAGGTCGTTTTAAGAGCAGCGTACAAACTTGACCTTGGAGAAAGTGATATAGAAACTAACAGTATTTATACTGGTTTTGCTGGTGGTGCTTCTATAGAAGTTCCAATGAACAAGAGCAAAAGTAATAATTTAGGAATTGATTATGCTTACAGAGCAACAAATCCATTTAAAGGAACACATAATTTTACTTTACGTTTTAGTCTTTAAAGAAACTTTTTAGAAGCTTAATTCGTTTATAGTAGAATAAGGTTATAATACAAACGTTTTCGTTTATCATTAAACGGAAACGTTTGTTTTTTTATTTAATAAATAGTAATACAAATATCAATGTCCGGAATTTCATACATGACCCAAGAAGGTTATGAAAAACTAAAAAATGAACTTGAAGAATTAAAAACTAAAGGGAGAGAAAATGTAGCTAAAGCTATTGCTGAAGCAAGAGAAAAAGGAGATTTATCTGAAAATGCAGAATATGACGCGGCTAAAAATGCTCAAGGAATGCTAGAGATGAAGATTAATGAAATGGAAAAAATGTTTTCTACCGCTAGGGTTATTGATGAAAGTCAACTTGATACATCTAAAGTTACGGTTTTAACAAATGTAACTATTAAAAATATAACTAATGGAGCCGAAGTAACTTACAAATTAGTAGCAGAGGCCGAAGCGAATTTAAAAGAAAAGAAAATATCAGTTAATTCTCCTATTGGTCATGGATTATTAGGTAAATCTGTTGGTGACATGGCTCAAATTCAGACTCCTGCCGGCTTGATTAA
>JADLHV010000049.1 GCA_020848595.1 Bacteroidia bacterium | reverse complement strand
ACATTAGCATCTAACCATGCTTTCACTGAATGAGAAGCTATTCCCGTATATAATCTATAGCCTTGATTAGAGTACAATTTGTTTTGTGATGATTGTTGACCACTTGTACCAGCATGAATTTGCACTACAGAGCTCGAATTATTAGGCAATTTGGTAATAATATTAACAACGCCTGCAAGTGCATTTAAGCCGTATCTTCTGGCAGCCGAGCCTTTTAGCACTTCAATTCGTTCTATAGCTTCTGGAGAGATGCTGAGATTCATTTGATGATGCCCAGTTTGAGGGTCACTCATTTTTACACCATCAATTAATATTAAAACTTGATCAAAGGTAGAACCTTGAATTTGTATATCCGATTGTATACCCATAGGGCCGCGTTGTCGGAGATCCACACCGAGTAAATAAGATAATAGTTCGGCAGTTGTTTGTACTGGTAATAGTTTAATATCTTTTTGTGTAATAATTTGAATGTTACTACCAATAGTATTGGAGTTTAAGGTGCTTCTGTTAGAATACACTGCATGCACTTTAGCAGTATCAAATATCGTATAAAATGAACTAGTATCTTGAGAAAATCCTAGTGTACTATAGGCTACTAAAATCAATAAGAATGTCTTTTTAATCTTTAAAATCATTTCCATAAATTCGGGGCAAAGGTAATTAAAATTGCTATACATCGACAATCATTTATCTGATATTCAATGTCTTATATTTATTGTTTAAGCTGATGATTAAAATAAATACTTTGTTGAAGATTTCGTTTAATGTTAGGAATCGCTCTATCTAAAATGTTATGGACAAACTTCTTGGCATTTTAATACAACTATGCAAGACAGTTTTCAAGAACACAGAAGTGCACATACTTTTGGATTTGTTTGTAAAGAACGCTGAGTAAGAGTTTGGGTTATTTTTTGACATGAATTTTTAAGCGCATTTTATCCATGACTTATCGTAGTCGAATTTACACTGTTCTCTTGAAATTTGACTCAATTTGTTTTTATTGTACAGCTCTTTTATATTTGTCTGTCATAGGTTCTCTTAATTGTCTAAAGAGAACTATGATGTATGCTTATGAAACGTAACCTAATATTTCTGCTTTTTATTGCTTGTATAGTCGCTTTTCCATCGAATGAATTAATGGCACAACCTACCTTGGTGGGCATGACCATTTCGGGAGGGGAGGATTTTGGTTTGATGTTTAAGACCAATGATAGTGGTGAAAATTTTAAGGTGAAACATGTTTTTGAAGGTCATAAAGGGGCTTTTCCTTTTTATGGTCAACTATGTGAAGCTTCAAATGGTCTGTTATATGGTTTGACGAGTCAAGGTGGTAAGTATAATTTAGGTGTTTTATTTGTTTATGATCCGATGAAAGATTCGATGGATGTGTTGGTAGAATTTGATGGAACAAACTTAGGCAGTAATCCGAGAGGGAGTCTTATGCGAGCTACTAATGGTTTGTTGTATGGTATGACCAATCAAGGAGGAGCTAATAATTATGGTACACTCTTTATGTTTAATACAAGTACAGGCATTATTACTAAAAATGTCGATTTTAATGGCAGCTTAAATGGTAGAAATCCCGTTGGTCAACTAACAGAAGCAAGTAATAATAAATTTTATGGCATGACTTATCAAGGTGGCACTTATGATGAAGGGAGTGTATTTGAATATAATCCAAGCAATGATTCTCTTATTATTAGATGGCATTTTGATGGCACTACAGGGCGTAATCCTTTTGGGGGTTTTGCAGTGGGTTCTAATGGTTTATTGTATGGGATGACCTATCAAGGAGGTTCTAACAATTTAGGGGTATTATTTGAATACAATCCAAGTACCTTTTCGTACACTAAAAAGCTAGATTTTAATGGTACAGCAACGGGCAGCAACCCTTATAGTACGTTTACACAAGGGCCTACTGGTTTATTGTATGCAATGACATATTTAGGCGGTGCGAACAATTTAGGTACTCTTATTTCTTATGATGTCAGTCAAGATACTTTAGTTAAGATAATTGATTTTACAGGAGGAGTTGCTGGAAGAAATCCATTGGGGAATTTGAGTTGGCATTCTAATGGAAAGTGTTATGGATTAATGCCCAATGGAGGTAACGCTAATGCTGGATTTTTATTTGAATTTAATCCGCTTAACGACTCATTAAAGGTTATTCATAATGTGCCTGGTGGTGTTCAAGGGCGTAATCCTTTTGGCAGTTTAACACTTGCCTCTAATGGGCATTTTTATGCTATGACTTATCAGGGTGGACTAAGTAATTCTGGAACTTTATTTGAATATCAATTATCCGCCCAATCGTACACTAAAAAAGTAGATTTTAATTATGCCGAAGATGGGGGAATTCCTTTTGGAAATTTGTTGTTTACATCAAGTCATCAATTATATGGTATGACCTATCAAGGTGGGCTAAATAATGCAGGAGTAATTTTTTCTTACAATCCGGTCGATAAATCTTTTAATAAGGTATTTAATTTTAGTGCTGCCTTGTTTGGGAAAAATCCATACGGAGGCTTAATTGAATTACCAGATGGAAAGCTAATGGGTATGACAAGTCAAGGCGGAGCAAATGATTACGGAACTTTATTTTCTTTTGATACAAGTCAAGATTCATGCACTAAACTCATCGATTTTGATGGTACTAATGGAAGACAGCCTTATGGGAATTTAATGCTTGCAAATAATAGTAAATTATATGGTTTAACGCCTTATGGGGGCAAAGACGATTATGGGGTATTATTTGAATTTGATGCGAGTAATAATGCTGTCAATGTTTTAGTTGATTTTGATAATACAACGAATGGTAGCAGTCCATTTGGCAATCTAATACAATCGCAAAATGGGAAATTGTATGGCATGACCAATCAAGGTGGCAATAGTGATTACGGGGTTTTATTTGAATATGATTTATCAACCAGTACTTATTCTAAAATTATAGATTTTGATGGCGCAAATACTGGAAGCTATCCACTTGGTAATTTAATTGAAGTAGATAATGGCAAAATGTATGGAATGACCCAATATGGAGGCGCCAATAACCGTGGTGTTATCTTTGAATTTGACCCAAGCACTCAAACTTTTTTAAAGGTATTCGATTTTATAGATTCGATGGGTATTAATCCAGCTGGTAGTTTAGAACTCAGCTTTAACCAACGTTTGTATGGCATTACACAAACTGGAGGAAAGAATAATGAAGGGACTTTATTTGAGTATGATTATAATTCGCAAATTTGCAACAAGAAATTTGACTTTGGAGGCGAGTTTGGGAGTAAACCATATAGCAGTTTAACTAAGTATTGTATTCCAAGTTACTCAAATTTATTACAAACAAATTGTGATAGTTTAATTTCTCCGAGTGGTCGCTATACATGGAAACAAACAGGATTGTATTTAGATACAATAAAGAACAGCAAGGGGTGTGATAGTTTTATGTCTATCTATGTGACCATATTAAAAAGTAGTAAAGAAAATTTAATTGTGTCAACTTGTGATAGTTTTGTAGCACCAGACGGTAGTGTCCACAAATCATCTAAAAACTTTAGCGTTATTATTCCAAATTCAGTTGGGTGCGATAGTACTATTTCCATCGATTTAACAATCAACAATTCTTACGATAGTTTAAAAGTCGAATCGTGTTTTTCTTATACTGCTCCCGATCAACAAGTGTATACAGAATCGGGCTGGTACACAGCTGTTATTCCTAACACAAAGGGCTGCGATAGCACTATTAGTATTGAATTAACTATCAACAAAATTGACTTAACAGTCATTAATTCTGATACAACATTAACTGCAGCAGAAATAGGAGCTGCTTATCAATGGTTAGATTGTGAAGACAATTATAGTGAAATTCCTAATGCCACAAACGCATTGTTTGAGCCAAGTGTTAACGGCGATTATGCAGTTGAGATTCAGAAAAATAATTGCTTCGATACGAGTATTTGTTACTCCATTAATCAATTATCATTAGAGACTATTGTTGGACTCAATGCATTTCGGATATATCCTAATCCAGTTTTAGATATACTTCATATAGATATAGCTAAGGAGGTTCAATCAATACGAATAACGATTACCAATATGCAAGGTCAGATAATTTTAAGTACAAATTATAATGGTACGAATAATATTCAGATTCCGGTTGATTTTGCTTCGGGCATATATTTCATCCACGTTCAAGCAGATGAGGAGAGTTTGATTTATAAGTTTAATAAATCTTAGTATAGATAATACTTATATATTATTGAAGTAACATCAATTTTTAAAATAGATTAATACAGGATGTGTTTAAACGAGAAACACCCTACCTTCAATAGCAAGTTCGGTATTTGGAAATTGAGTACGAGCTTCATCTAAAAGCAATTGCAGGCTATCAGAGTCGTATCGAGAGGAGAAATGACCAATAATAAGCAAGCCCACACCTGCAAGTTGAGCAATAGTTGCAGCTTGTTCGGCCGTACTATGGAAATACAAATTAGCTCGATCTATAAGGTCTTTAGTATAAGTAGATTCATGATAAAGAATATCGACACCTTCGATAAAAGGCACAATACTAGGGTCAAAAATTGTATCAGAGCAGTAAGCAAAAGCACGACTTGGAGCAGGGTCACTAGTAAGAATAGCATTATCAATTCTTTCACCACTAGGGCTTAGATAATCGGCACCAGCTTTAATTGCTTTGTAGTGATTGATTGGAATATCATATAGTTTTACGGCGTCAATATTGAGATGTCTTTGACTAGGTGTTTCTTCGATACGAAATCCGGTGCAATGAATTCTGTGTTTCAGCGGGAAGCAACTTATTTTAAATTCATCGGTAGTAAGAATATCTTGAGCATGAATGCCATCAGTTTTAAGATGAATAATTTCATAATTCAGATGCATATTACCGACTTTGATTTGAAGTTCAAGGATTTCCTTTAATTCAGGTGGACCAATCAGGGTAATACTTTGAGTTCTACCCATAAGGCTCATAGTAGATAGGAGACCAATAAGACCAAAATAATGATCGCCATGCAAATGAGAGATACAAATAAAATCAAGGCCAGTATGTCTGATACCCAGTTTTAGTAATTGTAATTGAGTGCCTTCGCCGCAATCTATGAGAATTTTAGACGAGCCAATTTTGAGCACTTGTGCGCTCGGGTGGCGTTCACGTGCAGGTGTAGCGCTACCGGTACCGATAATATGTAATTCAGGATTCAAGCTTTCATGCGATATTACAATTTTTTAGCTATTTGCCCCCAAAAAGTTTTACCTATTTTTGCAAGGTTTTTATGAAAGAGAAATTTGCATTTATTACTGGAGCTTCTGCTGGCATAGGAGAAGCTTGTGCTCGATTGTTAGCTTCTAATGGTTTTAACGTTTTGTTATGCGGTCGACGCGAGGAGCGCCTTAATGCTCTGAAATTAACTTTAGAAGAAGAATTTAATATTCGCTGTAAGGTATTAGTTTTAGACGTTCGAATTAAAGATGATGTCATCAATGCCATTGAAAAACTAGAGGCAGAATGGCAAGCTCCAGATGTGTTAATAAACAATGCTGGATTGGCTATGGGACTAGCATCTTTTGAAAGTGGTGATTTCAGACATTGGGATACCATGATTGATACCAATATCAAAGGATTGTTATATGTGAGTCGTAGTATCGTGCCTTATATGATTGCGGCAAAGAAAGGCCATATTGTTAATGTAGGAAGTATTGCTGGCAAAGAAGTATATGCTAATGGCAATGTGTATTGTGCTACCAAGCATGCTGTAGATGCTCTAAGTAGAAGTATGCGATTAGATTTAAGTAAGTATCCTATAAAAGTATCGGCTGTTCATCCTGGTGCTGTAGAAACTGAATTTTCTTTAGTGCGTTTTGAAGGTGATATGGAAAAAGCATCAAAAGTATACCAAGGTTTCGAAAATTTAGTTGCAATGGATATTGCCGAAGCTGTTTGGTTTATGGTCAATCGTCCTGAACATGTCAATATTAACGAACTAACTATAATGCCTACCGCTCAACCAATGGCTGGTGTTATTCATAGAAATTAATGTCCAAAAAAATTAGTCGTTTGGTCTTTTTTTTTAATTTTCAAATAACTTAACTCTTAACTATTCAATAGCTAATTAATGTGCTTCAAAATTTAAGAGTTCATATTGCTTTATTCATTGTATCTTTAATCTATGCCGTTACTTATAGTTTGGTAAAAGACATTATGCCACACTATATCAAAGGTTTTGGTTTAATAATAATACGCGTTACTGGGGCAACTGTATTGTATTTAATTGCATCACAATTCGGTCCAAAGGAAAAAGTAAATTGGAAAAAGCATGGTAAACGGATGTTTTTATGCAGTGTTTTGGGCGTTGCAGCAAATATGTTGATGTTTTTTAAGGGCTTAGAAATAACTACCCCGATTAATGGAGCAGTATTGATGTTGGCAACACCAATTTTTGCTTTATTATTAAATGTCTTGGTCAATAAACAGCAAGTTATTTTAGCTCAGTTGATAGGTGTAATAATTGCCTGTTTAGGTTGTGTTGTTTTAATGGCAGGAAGAAATTTCACCTTTAATAATGCCACATTACCTGGTGATATATTAATTATATTAAATGCCATGTCATTTGCGGGTTTTTTAGTTGCCGCAAAAGAATTATTAAAGCATTATCATACATTGACTGTTGCTAAATATACTTTTTTAATTGGGACAGTTCTGGTATTTCCATTTGGAATTGGCGAGTTGATAGAAGGTAAATTCCATGAAATGACACTGACTATTTATTTAGAAATAGGCTTTATAATCGTTTTTACAACATTTGTCACGTATCTATTAAATGCCTGGGCAATAACTAAGGCAGGCCCTACTCTAGTAGGCGCTTATATCTATTTACAACCCATATTGGCTGCAATAATAGCCATACTGCTGAAAAAAGATACTTTGGATATGCAGAAAATATTAGCAATAATGCTCATTTTTGCAGGAGTGTTCATCACTTCAACAAAATTCAAATGGTACAAATCAAAAGCATGACAGGTTTTGGGTCTTCAGATTTCGAGAATGATATCTGGAACATCAAAACTGAAATAAAATCTCTTAATAATAAGTTTCTAGAGTTGAATATCCGTATGCCTAAATCTTTTAAAGATAAGGAAATTGAACTTAGACAACATTTAAATACAAAAATCCAGAGAGGTTCAGTTTCTATATCTATTATAGCTGAGCGGAAAGACAATAGCAGTATAAACGATACTCTTTCGGTAAATCTGCCATTAGCTAAATCTTATTTTGATAAACTTAATGTCTTGTCGAGTGCACTAGGAATGGAAACGCCTAATTTATTGCAAACCATTATTGCTTTTCCAGATGTGGTAAAATACGAAGAAACAGAAGTATCTGAAGAAGATTGGCAATTAATTATGGGTACTGTGGATGGTGCTTTTTTAAAGTTCGATGATTTTAGGATGACGGAAGGCGCTACTATTAGCAAGTATATTATTGAATGTATTGTTAAAATTAGAGAATTGGTTAAAACCGTTGAAGCAGAAGAAATACCTAGAAGAGAAAGTATTAAAGGAAAATTATTACAGTCGCTACTCGAAAACAAAGAAGATATTTCAATGGATCAAAATCGTTTTGAACAAGAAATAATTTACTATTTAGAGAAGTATGATATTGGCGAGGAAAAAAGCAGATTAGGACATCATTTAGATTTTTTTGTAGAATGTCTTGAGAAAGATGCTAGTGGAAAAAAATTGAATTTTATCGCACAAGAAATGGGAAGAGAAATCAATACCATGGGCAGTAAGGCGTATTATTTTCCTATTCAACAATCGGTTGTATTGATGAAAGAAGAACTTGAAAAAATCAAGGAACAGCTTCTGAACGTTCTATAAAATGAGCGAAACTACTGGAGAATTAAAAGAAAATTTGAGGTCATTTCGACCTATTGTTTATGCTTTGATTTTGGCAACAGGCTTAGCAATGGGCATGGGTATTAATAAAGAGTCTAAAGATAAATTCTCACAGATTTTTGAAATCATCGATAATGATTACGTCGACTCTACTAATAATGACGTGCTGCAACAAAAAACCATAGAGCAGTTGTTAGCACAGTTAGATCCTCATAGTACATATATCCCTCCTGCATTAACCGAAATTAATGAAAGACAAATTAGAGGAAATTATGAAGGATTGGGCATAGAGTATATCAAGTATCAAGATACACCCTTTGTTTATAGTGTAACAGCTGGCGGTCCTGCAGATAAGGCGGGCATAGCTGCTGGAGACAGAATGATTGCTATTAATGGTAAAAGATTAGTAGACAGTTTAGATGTATATGCAATTCGTGAAGCCATTCAAGGTATTGCAGATAAAGAAATTCAATTAGATATTTACAGGAGAAAAACAGGAAAAAGTTTAAAGATAAAAATTGTAAAAGAGCAAATTGTCATTAATAGTTCGGCTGTTTTTTACATGGTTAATAAAACCTTAGGTTATATACAAATAGAACGTTTTAGTGGCAGTACACATGAGCAATTTATTAATGCCCTCGAGCAACTAAAACAACAAGGTATGAAAGACCTCATTTTAGATTTGCGCAATAATGGAGGCGGATTGTTAACAGAAGCTGTTGCAATAGCCAATGAGTTTTTAGAGAAAGATGAATTAATAGCCTATACCTATGGAAATAAAAGACAAAGGCATGATTATATAGCAGACGGTAATGGTGTATTTAAAGATGGTAAACTGGTTTTATTAGTTAATCACAACACAGCATCTGCTAGTGAAATACTTGCAGGCGCATTACAGGATAATGATCGTGCTGTAGTGATGGGGAATAGGTCATTTGGCAAAGGTTTGGTGCAAGAGTCATTTAGATTAGGTGATGGTTCGCTTTTGCGTTTAACAATAGCAAGATATTATACACCTAGTGGAAGAAGTATTCAAAAGCCTTACTTAAAGGATATAGAGGCATATAAAAATGAAATATATAGCAGAGATGTATTTAAGGATACCTTGAATCCAATACTAGATCCAAAGATTAAAAAAGAATTCTTTACTAAAAATGGTCGTTTCTTAACTATGGGTGGTGGTATTCGTCCAGATATATTTTTAAGAGATACAATTAGTGATAGTACAGAAATTGAGATGTTAATTCCTGGATTGTTTTACAGCCGAATATTTGATATTTATCTTCTAGATCATATGCATCAAGTACTAGATAAAGCCAAAGCACAGTATAAGGATTTATTAAGTTTTAAATCTGGATTTGAGGTCTCAGAACAATATGTGTTGAATTTTATCAAAACCGCTTCTCGAATTTCATATCTACGCAATCTAAAATCTTCACGTAAAACAAATGATATAATAGCCAAACATCTCAAGTCTGCTATTGCCTATCGTTTGTTTGGAGCACAAGGACGTTCGATGATTCTCAATGAGGAAGAAGGACTTTTCTCGAAAAGTTTGGAGGTTTTAAAGAAATACAATCAGATTTTGAATATTGGTAATAACAAAACACGTAGCTTTGACTATTAATTAGATGTTCCAATCTGTCATATCCTTAATTCCAATGTTATTAAGAGTTTTTTTGGCCATTTCACTGGTCGTATTATTCGATTTATATGCCTATCAGGCTATTCGCACCCTTACAGCCGATTTAAGCAGCGGTTTGCGTCGTGGTATTCGTATTACTTACTGGGTTATTAATATTTCATTCTATGTTTTTGGTATTCTCGGAATGGCCGGGTATCACGGAATGATAGAGAAGAATATTAGAACCGTAATTTCTGGAATGTTCTTCGCTTTGTTTTTAGCAAAAGTTTTGATGATGATTCCTATGTTGATGGAAGATATTTATCGTATTTTTAATGGAATTATTTCTTGGATATCTGGCAAGAAAGACAATCAAGTTGACGATTCTAATACAGGATTTTTAGTCAGTAGAAAGAAGTTTATTTCTCAAGTTAGTATTGGTTTAGGTGGATTGTCTTTTGCAAGTTTAACTTATGGTGTTGTAAGAGGGGCTCATAATTATAAAATTCATAGAGTGGATGTGCCTATCAGTGGACTTCCTCCGGGTTTTAAAGGTTTAAGAATTGGACATTTAAGTGATATACATTCAGGAAGTTTTTGGGATAAAGATGCAGTTGAAAAGGGCGTTGAAAAACTAATTAAAGAAAAACCAGATATTATATTTTTCACAGGTGATTTAGTCAATAATATTTCAGAAGAGATGAATGAAGACTATATGGAATTATTTGGAAGATTAAAGGCGCCAATGGGTATTTATAGTATTTTAGGTAATCATGATTATGGCGATTATCACAATTGGCCAGATAAAGTAGAATTCAAAGGCAATAGTTCACAGAAAGATAAGTCGCATATGTCTCCAATGCAAAAAGCTAATTTAGAAAATTTGATTAATAAGCACAAGCAAATGGGTTGGGATATTTTGCTGAATGAAAATAGAATAATAAGTAGAGGCGGCGATTCGATGGCATTAATTGGAGTAGAAAATTATGGCGCTAGAGGTCGATTTGCTAAATATGGCAATTTAGATGAAGCCCTAGAGGGTGTGAGTGATCATCCATTCAAAATTTTATTATCGCATGATCCAAGTCATTTTGAGTCGCAAGTTTTAAATAAAACCAATATTGCTTTAACCTTATCTGGGCATACACATGGAGCACAATTTGGTATCGAAACAGCTGGTTTTAAATGGAGTCCAGTGAAATATATGTATAAGCAATGGGCTGGATTGTACACTTTTAATGAGCAACAATTATATGTTAACAGAGGTTTTGGATATTTGGGTTATCCAGGTCGATTAGGGATAAGACCCGAAATTGGAATTTTAACTTTGGTGTAAAGTATAGCGAATAGGCATTCTTCCGGCCTTTTTTAAAATTTGTTTTGACTTTAGTTGTCAATTTATTTTTATTTCTCATAAAATTTATTTTATTTGTAGTGGTATAAATAAAAAGTGACTGCTGCTGATAAATACAAAGTTGATTTAGCCTATATAATAGATGACGATGAGGTAATCATTTATCTCACGCAATTGTTAGTTAAAAATGTTGATTTTTGTGAAAGATTGTCAAGTTTCACAAGTGCCGAACAAGCCATGGAATCTTTACTCGAAGCAATTAAAACTGGTAAAGATGTTCCTTCTGTGATTTTGATAGATTTGAACATGCCTATCAAAGATGGATGGGTTTTTCTTGATGAACTATCTGCCTTAAATATCCAACAAAATATTCCGGTATTTATTTTTACCTCTTCTATAAATCCAGTAGATATGGAACGTGCTCTGTCTTATAAAATAGTCAAAGACTACATTATCAAACCTTTGACTATTCAAAAAGTCTCTAAGATAATGAGACTCATTCAATAGTAGATTATCTTAGAATTGATTTACTTTGCAATTCGATGAATGAAAGGCCAAAATATGGTGAAAATTTCTTAAGTGAACTAATTGAGCAAGTACCAGGAATGTTTTTCTGTTGCAAAATGGATAAGTCATTTACGCTTATTAAGCTCGATGGTGGTTGTTTAGAGTTAACTGGATTTGATAGAACAGAATTATTAGAGGGAAGTGTCATAGACTTTCAGAATCTAGTTCATTTAGAAGATAGAAAATGGCTACCTCTAAAACGTCAAGAGCAAATTAAAAGTAGTTTGCCAGTAGTAAACGAATATAGAATAATTAGTAGGCAAGGTAAGATAAAATGGGTGAGAGAAATAGCGAGTGCTCATATTGGTGATGATGGTATAACAATGGATTTAGAAGGCTTTATTCAAGATATTACACCGTATAAATTGAATGCCTTTATGTCTAATGCTTTTACGTCGTTTCAAAATGCAGTCAATAATGGTTCTATCGTTTCTATAACCGATAAAAAAGGCGCTATATTATTTGTAAACGATAATTTTGTTCAAATTTCTAAATTTAAACGACAAGAATTAATAGGTAAGGATCATCGTCTAGTAAATTCTGGTTATCATACTAATGAATTCTTTGAACATTTATGGAAGACTATTCTCAAAGGGGATATTTGGAGAGGCCAAATTCAAAATATGGCCAAAGATGGTACTATATTTTGGGTTGATACAGTTATAACCCCTGTTTTGAATGAACGCAATGAAATAGAACAATTTCTTTCTATTAGAAATCTAATTACAGAGCAAAAGGAAAATGAATATGCCTTATTAGAAAGTGAAGCTTTAAATAAAAGTGCGCTTAAATCCTTGCAAGCCAATATCGCCATTCTTGATGAAGAAGGTGTCATTATTAAAGTAAATGAAAATTGGATAGATTTTTCAAAATTTGGTGATGGAAGGAATCTATTTATTACAAACATTGGTGAAAATTACTTTGATTTAATTAAAAAGTCTGCCGAAACTGGAGATACTTATGCCAAAAGACTTTTTGAAGGATTAATGTCAGTTTTGAATGATGAAAAAGAATACTTCGAATTAGAATATCCTTGTATTGCCGCCGTATCTAATAAATGGTTCCTTTTGCATATTTCTAAATTTGAAAATGATATTACAAGACTCGTTGTAAGCCATTTTGAAATAACACAACGCAAACAACATGAATCGATATTAGAGCAAAGTCAACTTAGAATGGCCGAGGCACAAAGAATTGCTAAGATTGGAAGCTGGGAACATGATTTTAAAACTAATGAATTGATATGGTCTGATGAGACCTTCTCTTTGTTTGGTGTCGATAAGCATCAATTTGTTTGTACTTACGATAATCTCTTAAGTATCATCCACCCCAATGATAGAGAATTAGTACATAAAGCATATCAGGATTCGGTTAGTCAACATTCTGCATACAATGTTGATCATAGAGTGATTACTCCAGAAGGAAAAATTCGATATATCAACGAAAGATGTGAAACCTTTTATGATGAAAAGGGCCACCCAATTAGAAGTATTGGAACTTCTCAGGATATTAGTAGTCAGATGGAATTTGAGTTGACTTTAGAAAAGCAAAGAACTCGATATAAAAATGTGGTTGAGAATATCAGTGATGGATTGATTATAGATGATGTTGATGGACATATTCTTTTTTCGAATCAGCAATTCATGGATATGGTGGGCATTAAAGAGGAAGAATTAAAAGATTTTGTTTTTTTAGACCATGTTGCCTTAGAGTTCAAAGCTGATATTGAAGACCGGCACAAAAGAAGGATGGCTGGAGAAGATGTGAGCACTGTTTTTGAATACGCTGGCTATAGAAAAGATGAGTCAAAACGGTGGTTTGAAGTAAGAGTAACTAAAATTGTTGAAAATGGATTAATTAAGGGAACACAGTCGGCTATACGCGATATTACTGAAGAAAAGGAAGCTTTCGATTTATTAAAAGCTTCAGAAGAAGAAAAAACCAATTTATTAAATGAGCTTACAAAAAGATTCAATGAGTTGATGCAATTCAATTACATTGTTTCTCATAATTTGAGAGCTCCAATAGCAAATTTAATGGGATTGTCGGAGGTGTTTGAAATGCCAAATGTCGATGACGAAGAGAAGGAAAAAATAATTGAACATATTCGTTTCTCAATTCTAAAAATTGATGATTTAATACAAGATTTGAATATCATTTTGGCTGCCAGATCGGATATTAATTCTAAACGCGAAATGGTCGATTTTGAGGAAGCTATTATGAGCGTAAAACATACCCTCGAACATCAGATTTTAGAGTCGGATACGCGCATTACTATGCGTATTGCTAATGATGCTAAATCGATTTTTACTATTAAAAGTTTTCTCAAGAGCAGTATTTATAATTTAATTAATAATGCTATTAAGTATCGTTCACCAGAACGCCGACCAGAAATCGATATTGAAATTGATAAACTAAATCACAATTATGTTATAAAAGTTGCAGATAATGGTATTGGTATTGACTTGGAGCGATATGGGAAAGAAGTTTTTGGACTGTATAAGCGTTTCAATTATTCTGTAGAAGGTAAGGGGCTCGGATTGAATATGACAAAGGCGCAAATTGAAGCTTTAGGTGGTAATATTGAGCTCGAGAGTGAATTGGGAGTCGGTACTACTTTTACAATTTATCTTCCAGAAGAAAAAATGCTTTAGTTAAGTTGAACCATGAGGCTTGTATTCTTTGTTTTCAATACCGACCTTTGAATCATGTTTAGGTCTATTTTCTTAACGTTTTTTCTT
>JADLHV010000048.1 GCA_020848595.1 Bacteroidia bacterium | reverse complement strand
ATTACATAGAATGGAAAATATTGAATTAATAATTCTAAATCCGGTCTTTATGCTTGGTGGACTAAATCCCGAATCCAGCTCAGGAAAGTTGTTAGGGATGTTAAAAAGAAATCGTATTGTATTTGCTCCTCCAGGTGGGAAATCTTTCGTTTATGTTTTAGATGTTGCTCAAGCTGTTATAAATAGTTTTAAAATTCTTGGTGAGGGACAAAAATATTTACTGTGCTCTGAGTGTCTATCTTTTAGACAGTTTTATTTAAAATATTCAAGAATAGCTCATAAAAAATTGATAATCATAGATATACCACACTTTTTAATGAGACTTGTCTCTATAGTAACAAATCTACTTGAAAAAGTAGGTGTTAGGTTCTCATTATCAGGTGTTAATGTCGATATTTTATGTGAAAATCCATGTTATTCAAGCCGATTAGCCAAAAGGGATTTGAAGCTTAATTTTACTCCTATTGATGCAGTTTTGATGAAGTATGTAGATGTTTAGTATTTTATAGTTTCTTTGTTTAATATTTCTCAAATTATAAATACCAATAAATCAATTTGTTATAATATTTTCGATTAGTTTTTTCTCATTTTGTGTTAATAAATGGTGGAAAAGCATTGTGTTTAGATTTTTATGGTTTATTTTTGTAATCGAGTTTAAGTTTATAAAATAAACTTTTCTTACTACACAAAACATACACAATACATGCAAAACATTCTAAAAATCAACGGTTTATCATCGAGGAGTTATCCTATTGTATCATCATCTTATTTACTTATTTTTTCTAGTCTATCTGTCTGTTAGAGAAGAACTAAAATAGTATTATTTGTCTGATAACTAAGGTTATATAATTTCTATTATGATGGCAATCAACCCAAAAAGTGAAACGGGACTCGAAATTGATTTGATATCTGGATGTCGAATAGACTACCGTCATGCTATTACCGAGCAACAAGCTGAATTGTTAACGGCTTGTGCTATCGGTGGTATCGATGCAAATCGCGCTTTTAATCAAAGTATTACGCTTGAGTTTAGCGGTAATGTTTCAATACCTGCGCTTTTATCTGCTCTCGATGATTTGGTAGCTCGAAATGATAATTTTAGAACTGTTTTCGACTTAACTTCTAAATCAGCTCTAGTTTTATCCTCTGTTAATGTAACACCTCAAATTAAAACTATTGCATTAAATGAAGACCCAGAATTCTTTATTAACGAACTTCAAAATGCTGGGGCTTTATTAGCTTTTGACCTTAGAAAGGGACCTCTCTTTAGATTTTCTATTCTTCATCAAGGCCAATTAGGGGCTTTCTTGCTTTTAGAAATGCATCACGTGGTATGCGATGGTTGGTCGCTTGCTCTTATTATTCAAGAATTGGCAAGTCTTTATGGTGCGCATGTTCAAGGCTTGCAAGTAAATCTTCCTCAAGCTATTTCTTATCAAAAATTTGTAGAAAGTGAGAAATTGTTTCATTCTAGTAAGGAGTACATTCAAACCTGCGATTTTTGGAAAGGGAAATTCAATTCTTATAAACCACAGCCTAGTTTACCTTATTCAAAATCACGTCCTGCAGATTTTTCCTACGAAAGTGCTCATATTTGTTATCCCTTAGAGGAATCTCTTTTTGGTAAATTGCGTCATCTTAGTGATATAAATGGCACAAGTATTTTAGTTACGATGGCTTCGGTTTTTGAAGTACTTTTATATCGTAAAACTGGCGCTAAAAAATTAGTAATTGGCTTTCCAACAGCTGCTCAAGTTCCTTCTGGGCTTGATAAACTAATGGGTCACTGTGTTAACATGTTGCCTGTTTTATCTCATTTGGATGATAAACTTAAATTTAGAGATTATTTATTATCCCGAAAAAATGAATTTTCTGAAGCATTCAATCAAAGACGGGTTACTTTTGGTAATATATTAAAACATATTAATTTCGATCGCGGTCAAAGCTCTTTGCCTTTTATTCCCGTTACTTTTAATATCGATAGACCTCTGTTGGAACAAGATATTTTTCATGGTCTGTCAACAAAAATGCGTGTGAACAAAAGGGCATATAGTTCTTTTGATATGATAGTCAATGTGTCGCGTGTTAATGATAAATTGGTAATTGAATGCGATTATAATAAAGTCTTATTTGATGATTTTTCTATACGTGAATTGTTGACCCAGTACGAGTATTTATTAAGTAATTTATCAGATAATCCAGACCAATTAATAAGCACTTGCGATTTATATGATTTAGATTTAATTCAGCAACGTTTGTCGGAATTTAATTCTACAAAATTAGAATTCCCTAGTGATTTAAATGTTATAGAATTAATCAAGTTACAAGCAGATTCATCTCCGAATAAAACTGCATTGATATTTGAATCACAATCTTTCTCTTATTTAGATTTATGCAATGAGGTTTCCTATCGTGCTAAAGCGCTTAAAGGTGCAGGACTAAATTCTGGTGATTTTGTTGGCGTAATGCTCGATAGAGGTCCAGAAATGCTTTTTCAAATGCTTGCTGTTGTGCAGGCTGGTGGAGCTTATATTCCAATTGATCCTGAGTTTCCAATGGATAGAATTAGATATATGCTCGAAGATTCTGGTGCTAAAATACTACTGACACATTCTAGTCACAAGGAAATTGGTGAAAATTTATGTTTAGCCTTAACCCCTGAAGAGTTAAAAACTTTCTATTCTGAAACGATTCTATTAGATAAAATTGACACAAGCAATGCCGCTTATGTGCTGTATACATCTGGCTCTACGGGTCGACCAAAAGGGGTTCAAATGTCTCAAAAAAGTTTGACGAATCTTTTATGGTCGATGAAATCTAAACCAGGATTTACTGATAAGGATACATTGTTTGCTATAACAACTATTAGTTTCGATATTTCTGGTTTAGAATTATATCTGCCTCTAATCTGTGGTGGTAAATTGGTGTTAGCAAGTTCTAAAGTAAGTAAAAGTGGTGATCATATTTTAGATATTATTAAAGAGCAAAATGTGACCGTTTTACAAGCCACTCCGGCTACTTATAGATTAATATTAAGCTATGGTTTCGAATCAAATCAAAATTTAAAATTGTTGTGTGGCGGCGAGCCTCTTAGTTTAGATTTAGCTAAAGAAATATTATCTAAATGCAAAGAATTATGGAATCTATATGGCCCAACTGAAACTTGTATTTGGTCGAGTATTCATCAAATAAATACAAATGATGCTGCTATATCTATTGGGCATCCTATTAATAATACTCAAATTTATATTTTAGATGAACGTCATAGACCTGTACCTCCCGGAACTCAAGGTGAAATTGCTATTGCTGGTGATGGTTTAGCTATCGGTTATTTAAATAGAAAAGATTTGACGGATGAGAAATTTATACAACATCCTTGGGACTCTGAAAGTAAAATATACTTAACCGGTGATTTGGGTTATGTATCTGAAGATAATAAATTATACTGCCTTGGTCGAACTGACCACCAAATTAAAGTTAGAGGTTATCGAATCGAAACTGGTGAAATTGAAAGTGTTTTAATCTCTGATGGAAATTATAAGGAAGCTGTTGTTATTGCTAGAAATTTCGGAAAAGATGATTTGAGAATTGTTGCCTTTTTAAAGGAATCTGGTTTAAGTCAAAGGTCTTTTAAAACCGATAAAGATACAGGGATTCAATTGGATGTTTTAGGTAGGTCAGAATCAGAATATTTGAGAATGATTTGTGCTCTAAAATTGCCTGATTATATGATTCCATCGGTATTTGTTATTGTTAATGCAATGCCTTTAACGCCTAATGCAAAAACAGATAGGAAATTGTTGTCGGAAATTAATCCGCATTGTATTCTTGATAATTTATCTAAGCATCAAAGACAAGCTGGTTGCGAGGAAACCCAATATTGGAATTCAACTGAACTGGCATTAAAACCGCTTTGGGAATCAGCTTTAGGGATAACGAATGCTGGTAAACGCGATGATTTTTTTGCCTCTGGAGGACACTCATTGATTGCTATTGAACTTATGCACGATATTGAGAAAAATCTTGGAATTAGATTGCCTCTTGCATCTTTGTTCAAAACACCTAATATAGAAGCTTTAGCTCAACTAATTGATGGTGATGTTGCACAAGATTACCAGTTTTTAGTACCAATTAAATCATCTGGTTCTGGTGTGCCTTTGTATCTTGTGCATGGTGCTGGTCTTGAAGTAATGGTGTTTAAAGAGTTTTCTGAATTTATGGATGTCGATCAACCAATAATTGGTGTTCAAGCTATTGGTCTAAACTCAGATCAAATGCCTCCTGATGATTTAGAAAATATAGTATCTGAGTATATAAATGAAATAAAAAGACACAATAGAAGTGGCACTTTTCTTATTGCAGGTTTTTCTGCTGGTAGTTTAATCGCTTTTGAAATGGCGCGACAATTGGAAGCTTCTGGTGCTCATGTGGCGATGTGTGGTATTTTCGATTATTCTCTTGAAACTACTAAAGTTAATAGACCTTTTTGGGATAAAGTAATTAAAAATGTATTTGAGTGTATACCTCGAAGATTGTATTCAATTGCAATGCTCTTTAAATATCCAAGTTACGCTCTTAAATATCAAAAGAACTATTTCAAATTAGCTTTTAATGGAATTCTTT
>JADLHV010000047.1 GCA_020848595.1 Bacteroidia bacterium | reverse complement strand
TAAGATTTAAGGCAATTTAAATGATATTGAATAAAATTAGGGGCAACACAAATATCATCTTCAAGGATAATGGCTTGATCGTAGGATTCAAAAACTTTAGATATACCAGAAATAACAGAGCGTTTCAGACCCAAATTTACGTCACTAGCAATAATAGAAACTTGATTAGCCTTGAAAGATTCGGCGACATGTTTAACAGCCAATACCTGTTCGACTTCTGCAGGATTTTGAGGACCATCAATAAAGAAATAGATGGGCAAACTGGTCACTTCTGTATTAAGAGACAAAAATTCGAGCGACTGCTTTAAATGACCAGGGCGGTTAAAAGCAAAGATGATTATAGCAGTAGTCATTTTGACATCCAAATATAGTACAAATTAGCACTTTTAAAATACTTTTGATTCAAAATACGAAATTTCTAATATTTGATTTACTTTGCATAGCCTTTAGAATATGAAGAGTTGATAGAAAAAATATGATTAGACAATTAAAAGATATCAAACGCCAAATAGAAATAAATTTTTTTCCAAGATACCATAAACGCAAGTATTTTAAGCAACTTAGCACATTAAATTGGGCTAATATAAAGGGTCAAAATATAGAGAATGAGTTATTACTTATACCATATTTATTAAAACCCGGGGGTAAATTTATAGATATTGGGGCTAACATGGGACAATATTTATTTGTAGCAGAAACCATTACACAAGCGCAAAACATATATGGATTTGAACCCAATCCAGAATTAATAAAAAGATTAAAAGCATTATTCCCAAAAATAAATTTATTCCAAATAGCCGCGAGCAATCAATCGACTAAAACACAATTTAAAATTCCAATTTTCGACAACAAAGAGATCCATACACGAGGCACCTTAAAAATCGAGCACAATGAAATAGAAGAAACATCTTGTAAAATTTTAGATGTTCAATTAGAACCTTTAGATAAAGTTTGTAAAGAGTATGACATTCACGGTATTTCATTGATTACAATAGATGTAGAAGGTGGCGAATTTGACACGGTGGAAGGCGCTTCAAATATTATAACAGAGCAAAAGCCTATATTAATAATAGAAATAGAGCAACGACATCATCAAACAAATATCGTAGACTATTTAAAGAATTTTGAAAACCAATATGATTACAAGTGCTATTATTTCGACACACAGGATAAAAAATTGAGAGCAGATTGGAAAGATAAAAACATTTTGGAACTTCAAGAATTAGATAATCATGGAAGAAACAGATTGTATATAAATAACTTTATTTTTATTCCAAATACAGGAAACAATACCATTGATTCCCGCGAAATAGAACAATCTATTATTAAGAAATAAACTTTTATTTTTGAACTTCTAATTCCGAGTTCACTAGTATTTCAATCATTTCATCGAAAGAAACAGATGGTTTCCAATTAATATCATTTTGTATTTTTTGATTATCACCCAACAAAATATTAGTAGATTTTTTGAGTAAGATATTTTTATCCGTTTTAACAAAAGAAGACCAATCTAAATTCAATTTTTGAAAAACCGATTTTACAAAATCTCCTACAGTATGCAATTGACCACTCGATATAATATAATTTTCTGATTTACCTGTTTGCAGAAGCGATAGAGCTGCATACATATAATCGGGAGCATATCCCCAATCAATCGTAGCGTTAAGGTCGCCAAGCACCAATTCACTTTTGGTTCCGAGTTTTATAGCTACCGCTGTTTCGACTATTTTTTTAGATACAAATTTAGAAGCTCTTTTAGGGGACTCGTGATTATAGAGAATACCAACTGCAATATGAACACCTTTATTTCGATACAGATCAGAAAGATGTATGCCTAAAACTTTACTAATTCCATAAATAGAAACAGGTTCAAATGGAGTTGATTCGTTTTGCACCTTTGAAGTTGTTCCAGCAAAAACATGCGAAGACGCAGCATAAAACACTTTGGTTGACAATTCTAACATCTGAATTCCATTTAATAAATTCATATAATTATTTGCATTGACCGTTAGGGTTTGCTGATAAAAAGGAAGATCATCGACACTTGCATCAACAGAAGACTGGTGTACAGCAGCTAAATAAAAAAGGTAATCTGGTTGAATAGTTTTGAGTAGATGTGTACAATATGCAGGATTGCTTAAGTCGCCCAATTCTATGACCAAATCGGAATTGGTGTAAACTAATTTACTAGAGACACCAAATACTAAATGATTAGATTGCTCGAGAAGATCAACAAGGTAAGCACCATCTTGACCAGAGTGACCAATGACGAGGGCTTTTTTATTCAAAACTATTTAGAAATTACTTCAATATGAGGTAAAGGGAAAATCAATTTACCCCCATTATTTATAAATTCTCTTTCTCTTTCGATAATGCCATCTCTAAAATGCCAAGGCAAAACCAAGAAATAATCTGGATTTTGCTCACGAGCTTCCTTTTCAGAAATAATTGGAATTAGCGTATTAGGCGTAAAAGAGCCAAACTTATCAGGATTAACTTCCGCAATACAAGGGATATCGTTGGTAGTAATACCACAATACTGAAGTAAAACATTTCCTTTAGTAGAGGCACCATAACCAAATATCTTTTTACTTTGCGATTTTAAATCTTGAAGTAAGCTCATCAATTCATTTTTATGTTTTAGAACATTGTCCGAAAACGACTTATAAATCTCCAATTTATTATAACCTAATTCAATTTCTTTATCGATAGCCGATTGAATTTTAGCAGTTTCAACTTCAACTTGTGCATTTTTCTTAGCCGCAGTAATTCTAAAACTACCACCATTGACATTATTGAAATTGATATCAACTATTTTAAAACCGATTCTATCAAAAATCCACTTAATTTGTTGAATAGCGTAGTACTCAAGATGCTCATGACAAATGGTATCATAAGACGTTGTATCGACCATAAACGGCAAATAACTTTGTTCAAAAATCCACAAACCATCTTCATCTAAAACGTCGTAGATATCTTGAACAAACTTCATAGGCGCTTCCAAATCGTAAAACATAGCGATAGAAGTAATGACTTTTGCTTTTTTATCAAACAACTTCGAATAAGTAGTAGCATTAAAGAAATCGGCTGTATTATTTATATGCTCAGGATAAAACTTTTTAAATTTATTAGACGTTGGATCAATAACCATTAAATTCAATCCTTTATCTTTAGGATAAGCTTGAAGGAGCGTAGAATCATTTCCACCGATATCAATAATTACATCGCCAGCAGATAACTGAACACGATTTAACACTTCAGCCACAATACCATGAAGATGTTTCACCATAGATTGATTTAAACCCGACCTATAACCATAATTATCGCCGTACATTTCGTTACTATCAAAAGAGTGTTTCAATTGAACAAGACCACAAACATCTTCACCAGAATGGCTATAACATTTGACTAACTCGAGAGGACCATTTGTAATGATGGTTTCACGGTTTTTTGGAAAAACTCCAGTAAGAGTTTGTTCACCTAAATAAATTAATGATTCGAGTTGCGTGTTACCACATATTCTACAGCTGCTAATTTCCTTATACATGCGAGTTGATTGAAATTTTATAATTCAGCAAATATAAGATTTTTAAACAAGTTTCATAAACTACGGAATAAGAGTTCTAATAAGCGCCTTTGGAGCATATTTTAAAGACACATTTAAAGCCAATTGCTTAAGCTCAATTGTTTTATTTTTATTTTTAGTTAATTCTTCAAATAACGAATGGATTTGATTATAATTTTCGAAATAAAGCACCGTGTGGTCAAAATCACTATCGAGTTTAAAACCATTAGGGAATATACCTGGTTTAGCACCTCTAATCATGTGATAAACCGCTGCAGTTTCTTTACTTTGAATAGATTGACCATCATCGATAAGAATATTACTTAGAATATAATCACATTTATACAATTCAAGATCAAAAACATTCACATCAATAAAATATTCATAATACCTTATATCCATACCATGTTCAATTAGCTTATTGATTCGGCCTTTTAAAACGTGTTC
>JADLHV010000046.1 GCA_020848595.1 Bacteroidia bacterium | reverse complement strand
ATTTACCTAGATCAAAAAAGAAATCTTAGCAAGAATAGTTTGCTATTCATCTCTAATTTAACGGTATGGTTTTAATACCTTTTCGTTCTGTCTTATTGAATAGTGTGAAGGAAAATAAAATTTCCTTCATTTTAATGGCGGTCTTTACTATTTTTTATGCTTTAATCGCCTATGTCAATCACTATTATTTCAAAACATTTGCACTCGATTTGGGCGTTTACACGAATGCTTTATACGACTATGCTCATTTTCAAATGAATGATAAAGGCGTTTATAAAGTTGTTGCAGAAAATCTATTATCCGACCATTTTGATTTGTATTTACCATTATTAGCACCTTTAAGTATTTTACTTGGAGAATACACATTACAAACAGTACAGATAGTGTTTATATTAATTGGAAGCTTTGGCGTTTACCAATTGATTTTACACAAAACAACATCAAAACTCTTAGCCATTTGGGCACAATTGAGTTTGTTATCTTCTTTTGCAGTTTTTGCTTCCTTGTCTTTCGATTATCACAGTAATGTGCTAGCCGTTATGTTTGTTCCATGGGTGTTTTTGGCCGCAGAAAAAAAGCAAGTATTTCAAATGCTTATTCTCATCGTTTTCATTTGGATAGCTAAAGAATCATTATCTATTTTCATGAGTTTTGTTTGTTTAGGGATGGCCATAGAATATCGTAAAGATAGCCGTATACGCTTGTTGTCAATCCTTATGTCTGTAGCATCTATACTATATTTTATAACAATCTTAAAATTAGTGATGCCGTCTTTAGCTAATTCGGGGAACTATGATCATTTTAAATACCATGTATTAGGCAAGGATTACATGTATATACCAAAATTTATTTTCACTCAACCTCTAGAATTTATAAAAACCTTATTCTTCAATCATAGTGGAAGAGTAGAATTTGATGGCGTTAAAGCAGAAACTTATGGTTTTCTATTAGTATCTGGATATTGGTTAGTACTAATGCGTCCTTCGTTTTTATTAATGACGGTACCCTTATTAGTGATGAAAATGTGCTATGATGATCCTGCTATTTGGAGTATCGATACCCATTATTCAATAGAATTTGCCCCATTAATTGTTATAGGTGCATTTTTTACTATTCATAAAACTAAATTGACGATGGTATTTAAAAACCTATTAGCATTTTTAGTCGTAATGGGTTCTATAACAGCAAGCTTGCGCTATATGGATAATACAGTTTATTGGCATGATTACTCGAGAGTTCGTATCTATCAATCATCGCATTATGTAAAAAATTACAATGTTAAAATAGTCCATGAGCAATTGAAAATAATTCCCAAAACGGCAATTGTATCGGCACAGACACCTTTTGTACCACATCTGGCCTATAGAGATAAGTGTTATACATTTCCGATAGTTAAAGATGCAGAATATATCATTGTATCGCCATCAGAAGAAGCAATGTATCCAATAATTAGGGAAGAGTTAAACAAACAAGTTGGAGATTCAATAGCCACTGGGCGTTGGATTAAGAAGTATTCAGACACCAATATATTAGTATTGCAACAACGACATTAAAATTTGGACTAGGACAGTTGTTTTGATGAGCATAAATTCGTTATTTTTGCTCAAGTATGTCTAGTACAATTAATATTGAATTTAATAAAAACGAAGATCACAACAAACAACTCGTATATGAGTTGAAGACCAAGCATAAAAAAGTATCCTTAGGCGGAGGCGAAAAGTCGGCGGCAAAGCAAAAAGCTAATGGTAAAATGTTAGCTAGAGAGCGCATTGAGTATTTAAGAGATAAGGATTCACCTTTTACAGAAGTTGCAGCTTTTGCAGGAGATGGAATGTATGCCGAATATGGTGGCTGTCCGAGTGGGGGAGTGGTATGTGGTATTGGTTATGTCAGTGGAAAACAATGTATGATTGTTGCCAATGATGCCACTGTTAAAGCGGGAGCATGGTTTCCAATTACAGGGAAAAAGAACTTAAGAGCACAAGAAATTGCTATGGAAAATCGACTTCCAATCATTTATCTTGTAGACAGTGCTGGCGTATTTTTACCATTACAAGACGAAATCTTTCCAGATAAAGAACATTTTGGACGAATATTTAGAAATAATGCTATCATGAGCAGCATGGGAATTACTCAAATTGCTGCCGTAATGGGAAGCTGTGTAGCAGGAGGAGCTTATTTGCCTATTATGAGTGATGAAGCTTTAATAGTAGACAAAACAGGCTCTATCTTTTTAGCTGGGAGTTACTTAGTTAAAGCCGCTATTGGAGAAGATATTGATAATGAAACTTTGGGTGGAAGTGTATCGCAAAGTGAAATTTCTGGTGTTATTGACGATCGTTTTCCTGATGATCAATCCTGTTTAGATAGAATCAAATATATCATGGATAAAATTGGTAAATTTGATGAAGCTGGATTTGATCGTAAGAAATCTGAAGCTCCTTTAAAAGACATTAAAGAATTATATGGCATTTTACCAATGGATAGGGCAAAGCCTTATGATACCATCGCCATTATTGAAAGATTGGTAGATAAAAGCGAATTCGAAGAATATAAAGAAGGCTTTGGAAAAACAATTATCTGTGGTTATGCACGTATTGATGGCTGGGCAGTTGGAATAGTGGCGAATAATCGAAGTATGACCAAAAGCAAAAAAGGTGAAATGCAATTTGGAGGCGTTATTTATAATGATAGTGCTGATAAAGCAGCGCGTTTTATCATGAATTGCAATCAAAAGAAAATACCTTTAGTCTTTTTACAAGATGTAACGGGTTTTATGGTAGGAAGTAGAAGCGAGCATGCTGGTATAATAAAGGATGGCGCCAAAATGGTTAATGCTATGAGTAATAGTACGGTGCCTAAATTTACTATTATCATGGGCAATAGTTATGGCGCAGGTAATTATGCTATGTGTGGTAAGGCCTATGATCCAAGATTAATTTATGCATGGCCTAGTGCACGTATAGCTGTAATGGGTGGCGAACAAGCTGCAAAAGTTTTATTGCAAATTGAAAAAGCAAGTCTTGAATCAAAAGGCGAAAAAATAACTCCAGAGGCAGAAAAAGCACTATTAGATAAAATTATTGCTCGATACGAAACCCAATTATCTCCTTATTATGCTGCTTCTCGACTATGGGTAGATGGTATCATTGACCCTATCGAAACAAGAAAAGTAATAAGTGAAGGGATTACTATGGCGAATCATGCTCCCGTTAAACCATTTAACGTGGGTGTTTTACAAACCTAGTTTTATTCTTATGTGACTAAAGTACCACAGTTCTTATTTCATATAAATTAACTTTGAAAGTAGATAAGACTTAAGAAATTTTTTCTCAAGTATCGTCTAAATTTAATTTTTAATAATATGAAACAAGCACATGGTTTTTTAATCGCAATTCTAGTTCTTGCAAGTTCTTGTAAGAAAGACAATGATTCAAATTTAAACGGGTCTAATTTGGCTACTTTAGACGCTCAAGAGCAATCGGGCTTGATTTTTATGCGTCAAGAAGAAAAATTGGCAGGAGATGTTTACCGATTTTATTATAGAAAATGGAATTATTCTATATTTAGTAATATCAGTCAAAGTGAAGATAAACATACCAATTCTATCTTGACTTTAATAGACAAATATAGTTTAGTCGACCCTATTCCAAATTTTCAAGAAGGAACATTTGCTGATACTAATTTACAAAAATTATATCATGAATTAGTTTTAACTGGATCTAACTCTTTATTAGATGCTTTGATAATCGGCGCCACAATAGAAGATTTAGATTTGAGAGATCTACAAGTAGAGATGAGCAAAACAACTAATGCAGATTTATTAAAGGTATATAACAACCTTACTAAAGGCAGTCGAAACCACCTTAGAACATTCTATAGTGATTTAATCGGACGAGGGTATACCTACAAACCTCAATTTATTTCACAATCTGAATTTGATGAAATAGTTAATTCTCCGAAAGAACATGGACAAATGTAAATCGAAGCAATTGGTGATGCACTAAAAAGATTTATTGTGAGTTTAAATTGATAAATGAAATGGGAAGTTCAAGTGTAAACTTTTACTTCCCACTCACCGTTATTAGAAAGCCATTTCGTCTTTTTCTTTATTTCTTGGAGCAATTAGTAGAAGCTCACTAACGACTACTTCAGTAATATAGCGTTTTGCACCTTCTTTATCAGTGTATGAGCGCGTAACAAGTTTACCTTCTACTACTACTTCTTTCCCTTTGCCCAATAGTTTTTCGGCCGTTTTAGCCAAGCCGTTCCATGCAACAAGATTATGCCATTGCGTTTCTGTAACATTTTCGCCTTTGTCATTTTTGTACGTTTCATTGGTTGCTAAAGAAAACTTTGCAAATGATTTTCCACTGTCAAAATGTTTGGTTTCTGGGTCTTGCCCAAGGTGACCACTTAGGATCACTCGATTTCTAAATGAGTTCATATTTATTCAACTTATCTGAATTCAAAATTGAAAGTTTAGAATCTCTTAACCAATTTTCAAGTACTTACAAACGAAAGTAAGTGTTTAAGCTATTTTTGGTCGATTAGGATAAATAAGCAACCATACTAATAGAGTCATGCCCATAAATACACCTAAGTTCATTAAAAACCAATCCATAACATGAAATAGTACTATAAAAACTGCTAAGTACTTGTTCCATTTATTCGAAAATACACCGACAATAAAACTTAACTGAACTATCATGGCCGATATAAAAAACATAAAACCAATGGATGGATGACTTATCATATAATGAACAACCAGTGATCTGATTCCAGTTGGATTAAAATATAAATAGGCTGCATGTTGATTGCTTAAAACATGCGAAAAACTGTCGAAACTCAACCAAGCACCTTGATAAAGTTTAAAAAATCCTGCAAAGAAATACGATAAACAACATAAGACTTTTGCTAATCCAAGACTCGGTTTAAATAGTGATTCTTTAAAATAGAAGGGCAATAAAGCAAATTGAAATCCAAATAAATGATGCGTATGGTATCCTAGCTTCATATTGAAAATTACTTGATAAAATAAAAGTAATATGCCCGAAACAATTGCTAAGCTTCTTTTCTTGGGAAATAAACTAGCTAATACAAAAAAACTTATCAGTACAAAAGAAAATACTTGAGCAATGAATTGATTTGAAGTTAATAATTTATCAACTCTTAAGCTATGTAAAAACCAATAGGTTAAATCTGCACCTTTATATTGAAAAGGAGAGTCCCAAACATGATGCAACATCATACCAGAATACCAAAAATAAAGCAATGCCAATAACACAAATGAAAAGACAATTCTTTTCCAAGTTGCAATCGACCATTGAGCACTATTGAGAATTCTTAGTTGCATTAATACGGTTCATTTCAATTAATTGACCATCTTTAAATCCGCAATCTACTAGGATAGTAGGACTTAAATTAAATCCTTGTCTTTGTCCATAAATAGTCATCCAAGAATTAAAATTAGATAGTTTTTGACAATCTTCAAAATTATTATCACCTAGACCAATTCTTCTCAATTTATGATTCATTTGATTACAATGGTCCGATTTTGAAAGAATATCATATCTAGTAGGTAATATTTCGAGCATTAGAAATCCGGTACCCTTTGCTTGATATATATTGATGAGTTTTTTGTTAACGGTATCAAAGGGTAAAATTTGATGATAAGAAGCTTGTTCCTCCATCGCATTACTATAAAGAGAGAAATAGCCTAGAGGGGTAATTTCTGTTTTAATTAGCAATTGTGCAGCATATAATACAAGCACAAAAACAGAAAACAAGAAAAATCTCGGGTGCGATTTTTTAAGCAAGGCGATATCATTAATTGGTCGCCTAAACATCATTAATAGAATTTTTTAAATCCAATAATCTGACGCACTTCTTGAATAGTATTATTAGCACTTTCAGAAGCTTTTTCGGCGCCTTTTCTAGCAGCATCGGCAACCAATTGAGGATTGTTCATGGCTTCTTCTATACGATTTCTAAAAGGAGCAATAAAAAGAGCCATATCATCTGCTAATTGTTTTTTTAAATCTCCAAATCGAATACTTCCATCATAGTAGGAAGATTCAAAATGTTGAATTACATCTTTTTGACATACTAAATTCATTAACTCAAATAGATTTTGAATAGATTGAGGCTTACTAGAACCTATTTCGCTTGGACCATCGACTGTAGTAGTAACAGCTTTCATGATTTTTTTTCTAAGTAAATCTTCCGAATCACTCATATAAATATTATCAAATTCGCCTGCACTCTTACTCATTTTACCCCCACCGGTTAATCCAGGCACTTTTACCAGCTCATCATTATAATTAAAAGCTTGAGGTTCTGGGAAATACTCAACATTATAGAGTCTGTTAAATCGATTGCCAAAAGTACGAGTCATTTCGAGATGCTGTTCTTGGTCTTTTCCAACAGGCACTAATTCACCTTTATGTAAAAGAATATCCGCAGCCATTAAGGTAGGATAGGTAAGCAAACCTGCATTGACATTATCGGGTTGAGAACGAATTTTATCTTTAAAAGATGTTAATCGTTGCAGTTCACCCATATAGGCATTCATGTTGAAGAACATGTATAATTCGGCAGTTTGGGGCAAATCGCTTTGAATATAGAGCGTACATTTGTCGGGATCTAAGCCCAAAGCCAAATATTCGGCGAATACCCTTCTAACAGATTCATGTAAATCTTGAGGTGTCGGATGCGTAGTGAGTGAATGATAATCGGCAATAAAAAAGTACGATTCAAATTCATTTTGCATTCGAATAAAATTCTTAATAGCACCGAAATAATTTCCAAGATGCAGTTTACCTGTAGGTCTTATGCCGCTTACCACCTTTTTCATACAAGGGCAAACTTACAAAAAAATGTTCATTTTGATGGTGATGATAATGAACAGTTGTCTTTATCCTTTGAAAATCTCGACAAGACCATTACTTTTGAATCGGGATATTATCCCTATAGTGTTAAAAATGAAAGCAGTCATCCCCGTGGCGGGTATAGGAACTCGACTCCGACCGCACACACATACTCAACCTAAATCCTTGATACCTGTTGCAGGGAAACCAATATTGGCGCATATTGTAGACCAATTGGTAGAAGGTGGAATCAATGATTTTGTTTTCATCATTGGTTATCTTGGAGATAAGGTTCAAGACTATATTTCCAAAAACTATCCAAATATAAACGCTTCATTTGTGATGCAAACCACAGGTCGCGGAACCGGTCATGCCATCTGGTTGGCTAAAGAAGCTATTGGAGAATCGCCTATCCTAATTATTTTTGGTGATACTATCTGTGAAGTAGATTGGAAAGAAATTATCCATTCTGAGAAATCTTTGTTAGGCGTTAAAAAAGTCGATGATCCAAGACAATTTGGAGTTGCCGAAACAGATAAAGAAGGTAAAATTGTTCGATTAATAGAAAAGCCGGCTATCCCAAAATCGAATTTAGCTTTGGTTGGACTCTATAAAATTATTGAGACAGACGAATTAATGAAATGTCTTTCTATGATTATCGAAAATAATATCAAATCACAGAATGAATTTCACTTAACAGATGCCATGATGTGCATGGTTAGTAATGGCGTTAATCTATATGCTTATAACGTTAATTCGTGGTTTGATTGTGGTAAAAAAGAAATACTTTTACAAACCAATCAATTGCTTTTAAGACGCGGTGGTTTTGATCAAGTAAATCCAGAACTGACAATTAATTCTATTATTATTCCACCCGTATTTATTGATAAAGGTTGTAAAATTAGCAATAGCATTATCGGTCCAAATGTAAGTATTGGAGAAAATGCTGTAATTGAATCCTCTATCATTAAAGAATCCATCATTGGACCTTTTGCGGAACTAAATTATGCGGTTCTTAGTCATTCGCTAATTGGAAATGATGCCTCATTACATGGAACTGTTCACAGTTTAAATCTGGGAGATAGTGCCGAAATAAATTTTACATAACAATGTTTACTCAAGAAGAAATAATTAAAGCATTTGGTCCTTATGTTCCAGGAGATATAAAGGATGTAAATTATATAGAATCTTGTCTATATGAAATTGAAAATTTCCCTTCGACTTTGAAACGTTTTTTTGATAAGTTAAAACCAGATCATCAAGATGTTTGTTATAGAGAAGGTAGTTGGACGTATAGACAAGTGATACATCATATTGCCGATTCGCATATGCAAGCGTTTACTCGTTTTAAATTGGCTTTAACTGAAGATAATCAAACAATAAAACACTATATTCAAAATGCTTGGGCTGCCACAGATGATAGTCTCTTAATAGATGCTTGTCATTATGTCAATATGATTCATTCTTTGCATATAAGATGGAGTAAACTGATGAGAAATATGTCTATTGAAGACTTTCAAAAAACGTATTTCCATCCAGAGACTCAGAAAGAATTTACATTAGGTTTTGCTCTTGGTTTATACGCTTGGCATGGCAAACACCATTATACTCAAATGTATCGATACGCTCTCAATAATAATTTGATTTGAGTTTTTGAAAAACTTCTTTACTCCTGGTGTTAAACTTATGCTGATTGCAAGTGTAGGATTTGCTTGCATGAATGCGAGTGTTAAATACATTAGTCATATACCGGTTTTTGAAGTGATTTTATTTCGCTCGATAATTACTTTGTTAATCAGTTATATCACCTTAAAAAAGAGAAAAGTTAATCCTTGGGGCACCCATCATAAGTTTTTAATTGCCCGCGGATTATTTGGGGCAGGTGGATTAATTTGTTATTTCTATACCTTACAACATCTTCAATTGGCGAATGCCATAGTCATACATTATTTAAGTCCAATTTTTACAACTTTAATTGCCATGCTTTTTCTTAAAGAAAGAGTTAAAGGTATTCAATGGCTCGCCTTTGGAATTTCGTTTACTGGAGTGATTTTGGTAAAGGGATTTGCAAATATCAGTCTATTAGATTTTTTAGTGGGTGTTTTAGGTGCTGCATTGTCTGGATTTGCCTATAATGCTATTCGGAATATGAGAGATAAAGAAGATGCGGATGTTATTATATTTTATCATCCTTTAATATCATTGCCTGTTGTATTGATATATTTATTATTATTCCCTCAATCGCGTGTTATACCAACAGCTTACGATTGGATATTTTTAATTGGAACTGGAATATTTACACAAGTAGGTCAATATTATATTACAAGAGCTTATCAGATGGATACGGCTGCTCGCATAAGTTCGGTAAGTTATATTGGAATAATTTGGGGTGTTTTAATGGGAAAATATTTATTTAACGATACTTATCCCGCAACAGTATTGATTGGTATGTTAATCGTTTTATCTGGCGTGATGCTTAATTTAAATGCCTTACGACTTAGGAAATTAGCAGATAAAATTCGGAACATTTTGGTAAGAAACTAATACTATAAAGTATATCCAATAGATAAATTTAGTCTGCGATTTTTTTGAAATTGAATGTTAGAAGAATAATTCATTCTAACTTCAATAGATTTTTTACTTACAGGCATTCTTATGCCTAAAGTCGCATTATAGTAATCGTTATAATTTATAACTTGATTTACTTGGTATAATCTAGACATTCCTGCTCCAGCAAAAACACTAAAAAATTGATATGAATTACAAAGTCCGCATGGGGTATAACTCACTTCGAAAGAAGCAGGTAACTCAAAAAAACCTTTTTGTACTTCAGAACGAGCACTCGATACTCCAGCTAAGTAACTCAAAGGGAAACTCATGCCATACGAATAATTTCCTTTTATCTTTTGAATTTGAGGATTGTACATCACACCTGCTAAATCCATATTGCCATAAATGCCATTGAATTGGTTATAAACTAATCCGATAGTGTGATTAAAGTTATGAGCATTTACAGAAAGAAATGAAACTAAAGCGATGGTAAAGGCGAATAATTTCTTCATAGAGTTTAAAAGTATAATTCAAAGATATATTATTTTTTTGAATAATAATACTTGTAAAAATTTTATTAATTGCATCAAAATATACCATATTTCGGTAAAATTATTCAGATTTCCTATATTTTCTAAAGCATTTCTAACTATACTTTTGATTGGTTGCTCATATTATGGGAAAGACCATATCATTAGACAAAATGAGGTCGATAATATTCCAAACAATGAAAGCAATAAAAGCTTAATCCAACATTTTGATGATTGGTTTGAAACAAAGTATGATGTTTTTAAGTTAGATGTAAATGATTCAGGGGCTATTCCTGTTGTATTTATTGCTGCTGAAGGAGGAGCATTAAGAACGGGATGTTTTACAAGTTACATGTTGGCTACTTTAAATGAAAAGATTGAAGGGTTTGGTGATATAGTATATTGTTATAGCGGTGTATCAGGAGGAACATTCGGTTGCAATATTTATAATTCACTCTGTCTTGATAAAACCATTAATGAGAGAGATAATATTACAATTTTAGATAAATTTTATTCTAAAGATTATTTGTCTCCATTAACAGCAAAGTTGGCAAATGGCGAGATATTAAATTATGTTTTTTGGAATAATATTGATCAATTTGACAGAGCTAAGACTATGGAAAAGTCATGGGAGAAAGGCCTTGAATATGCACTTAACAAACAATCTTATCTTCAAAAGTCATTTTATCAAATAAATGATGATCCTACGGATCCACTTATTTTAATAAATACAACTGAGCTCAATAGCGGAAGTCGTTATATAATTAGTAATATAAAAATAGATACAACATATTTTTCAACAGCAGGCAATTTTAAAGATTCAATGTTAAAAGATTTTAACTTGAGTTATAGTATAGCAATTGGATTGAGTGCTAGATTTCCTTTAGTATCTCCAGCTGGTACTATAGAAAGAGGAGGAAAAAAATTTCAATTTATAGATGGAGGATATTATGAAAATACTGGAGCACTAACTTTAAAAGAAACGATTGATGGTGTGATGAAGGATAGTAAATATAGAAAGTTCATTAAGCCAGTTGTTATCCAATTTTCATTTGGATTTTCTTCGCAAGAAAATGAGTTAAATAAAACTGCTAGAACTTTATACAGAAATAAGTCTAATGGTGTTAATTTTATGAATGAAATTACTGAAATATTAAATGGCATTTATAATGTGAGAACAGGTCATTCGAATGAAGCTATTTTTAAATTAAGAACAAAATACAAATATTTCCATAGATATTTTCTAGTTGCAAATAATAATCAGTTACCTATGAACTGGGTATTATCGAATGATGCATTAAGTAGGGTTAAAGAAATTTGTGATAGAATTAATATAAGCCGACTAAGTAATGATTTAATTGTTAGGTGTGATATTAAAAAAGAAAAATAATATTTATGAGATTGCTTTTTTTAAGAGTTTTAAATTTTTCAGTTATAATAGTTTTATTGCTGGGTTGCAAAGTCAATTTTATTCCAGAATATAGTAGTGTGCTCGAAGAAAAGATTATCTCAGGAGCGAAAATGCATGAGAAGTTATATCTGGATATGGCGGTTTCAAATGATACCAATTCAAGGAATTATAATAATTGGTTATCCAGGTATAACGAAATTGAGATTGAGATTAACTCAATTAAATTTATGAATGAAACTAGAGAGAAGAATGAAGACATGTTGAAAATAGTTGGAAATTTAGCAAGTACTTTTTTGCAATACAAAAATGAACATAGAGTTAATAGACATTTAAGTGATGGACAAATTATTTTGTACAACGAATATTTAAAAGCAAAATGGCTCCCATTATTGAAGGCTGAAATAGCACTAAAAAGTATTAGAAAAAGATAACAAATGGATATTAATATTAATGAAATTGTCGCTGAAATGATGGGTGCAATTAAAGGCTCTGTGACTAACGATTGGCCATTAGTGAGATCATCAGTTGATGCTTATTTTAATTTGCGAAAACAAAGGTTGGAATTATTAGCAAGTATGAGAATAAGCAATAAAATTTCAGAAGAATTTTTCAATTTGAGAATTCAAGATGAAAAGTCTATTTTAGAATCTGAATTGCATTCAATAAATGTTATGTCTAAAGTTATGGCTCAGAATGCTGCAAATGCGGCCATTGATGTTTTTCAAAAAGCTGTTTTAACCATTTTAAAAACTGTGCTTTAATTCAATATTTAATTCAATATTTAATTCTAATTGAACTTGTATGTTTTGAATTTAATTTATTCCTGAGAAAGTACTAAAATATAAATTCCAGAAAATTGTATTACATTTGTCTTAAATAATAATCATTATGAAAATAAAATTAACTCTTTTAATTTTAAGCTTACAAGTATTTGTAGCTTATTCGCAATCAAACATTACCAACTATAATTGGGTGACTGGTGTTCATCGTTACGATTACACAGAAGCAACAATTAATCCTAATCCGGTTGCACCAGGTAAAAATGTTACATGGGATTTTACTACTCTATCATCAGATCCTGCCGATTCTGTTACTTTTCAAATATCTGGCAGCACACCATTTACAGCTGATTTTTCAAATGCGAATGTTGTGTGGTCGGAATATAGAAAAGCTGATAACAATAGAACTGTTTTATGGCATTTTTACAAGAATCAATTTGGTTTTGAGTTTCTAGGTTATGGCGAGGTAGGAGTTGGGACAAACGTTTATTCAAGTGGCAAGACCATGTTGAAGTTTCCTTTCGTATTTGATTCGTCATTTGTAGATTATTATTCTTCAGGGGGTAGTTATAAATCAACTGTAAAATATGATGGTTACGGTACACTTAAATTACCTAATGCGACATACACAAATGTCTACAGAACGACTTCTATAGACTCTTCATCTCCAACGAAAGTTGTATATTACTACGAATGGTTTGATGCCAACAGAAGAATCATGTTTATGCGAAAACAATCGAATTTTTCTGCTACCTATTTTCTGAGAACACCTAACAAGACAAGTGTTAATACTATAGAAAATTCTGGTATAGATATACAAGTATATCCAAATCCATCACTAGGGACATTTAATATAAATTTGTCAGATGCAACATTGAATAATTCAATAAAAGTTTATGATATCACTGGTCAATTAATTTTACAAGATGATTCTAAGCTTAGTTATGAAAATATGTCAATACCGAAGTCGGGCTATTATTTTATAGAAATAAAATTGAATGAGCAGATATGTTACAAGAGACTGGTCATAACTAATTAGTATAGATAGCATCAAGAATTTTCAGATCCCTGGCAAAAAATATTGTCAGGGATTTTTATTTAATCGTATTAGTGTCATTAGAACACAGGTGTATACCTAAGAATTTATTGCATCCGACCAAATTTACGACGTTTTGACAGTGTTATTCTGACATAGTAGTATTTAATCATTTGAAGATATTTGACTCAAGTTTTATGTTCTAACAAAATATTGTAGCTTTATTTACGTCTAAATTAGAAACAGTACTAGTTCATGAGCAAATTTCATTTTTTTACGGATTTTGATCTAATAGATCAACAAGATCAAGATGACTCATTTGGTGAAATAGATGCAAGAATATATTCATCAAAACAATATTTTTTAGAGAATGCATATCATGCATCGGTACAGGGCATCTTTTTTATGACAGGTTAAAACTAGAGT
>JADLHV010000045.1 GCA_020848595.1 Bacteroidia bacterium | reverse complement strand
TCTGGTCCGCCTACTTTTATAGCAATAGCAATTTCTTTCCCGTATTTAGTAAATGTCTTTGACATCTTGTCAAAGCGCGCGAACATCTTGTGTTTTCTCTTTTCAAATATCCTTCCCATAGCCAATTAAAGTCGCTGCAAATTTAGATATTTCTATCTAAGTTTATAAATATTTTGATATCAAATAAGTATTTTTACTTAGTTGATGGGTAATTAATGAGATAAATCAGTGTTTTTAAACCTAAAAAGTGGCTTACCACTCTAATCCAGGGTAGGCTCTTTGCATGAATTGCATTTCGGCCAAAATATATCCAAAATGCTCTGAATGAATGCCAGTTTTGCCACCTTGCTGAGCAAAATCAGTACTTGGAATTGTTAGACATGCTTCATTCAAAATTTCTTTGACTTTTTCATGCCATAATTGTTCAGCTTTTTTAAGGTCGGCCCCAAATCCTAAGTCCATGGCTTTTTGCTCTGTCTCTGATAGGATAAAAAGTTCGCCAGTAAAATCCCATAAATCATCTACAGCAGTTTGCATTTTTAACTTGCTAATGTCTGTGCCATCGCCAAGTCGTATTACCCACTCGCTGCTCCATTTTAAATGGTAGGTCGATTCCTTTATGGTTTTAGCTGCTATTTCTTTTAGACGTAGATCGTTCGAATTGTCTAATATGTCTTTGTTTACAAGATAGTGAAATACATCAAAGAAAAATTGTCTAACAATGGTATATGCCCAATCCGTATTTGGCTGTTCTACTAAAAGAAGATTGCGGAATTCTCTTATGTCTCGGAGGAAAGGCAAACTGTCTTCAGTACAATTACCGCCTTTTATTTCTGCAGCATATTGATATAAACTTCTCGCTTCTCCAATTAAATCGAGGGCTATATTAGTTAAGGCAATATCTTGTTCTAAAACTGGTCCATGTCCACACCATTCAGAATTCCTTTGACCAATAATCATACTATTATCAGCCAAATGTAAGATGTAATCAAAAAGTACTTCTTTCTGGTCCATTACATGTGATTAAGTTCTTCTGGTAATATGTAGAAAGTCGGATGACGATAGACTTTGTCATTGGCAGGATCAAATAAAGCATCTTGTTCAGATGGCTCATTGGCATGTATATATTTACTTTCAACTACCCAGATACTTACACCTTCCATACGTCGGGTATACACATCTCTTGCATTTTCGATTGCCATAGTTTGGTCGGCTGCATGTAAACTACCGACATGCTTATGGTTTAAACCTTGTTTTGCTCTGATAAATACCTCCCAAAGAGGCCATTCTTTATTCGTCATTTTATTATGCTGCTTCTGTAGAATTATTCTTCTTATTTGCTCTTTTTTCTGCATAGGCTGTGGCAGCATCTCTCACCCAAGCGCCATTTTCCCATGCTTTAACTCTAGCATTTAATCTTTCTTTATTACAAGGACCTTTACCCGCCACTACATTATTAAATTCTTCCCAATTAATGGTTCCAAAATCGTAATGTCCTCTCGATTCATTCCATTTTAAGTCTTTATCTGGAATTGTTAATCCTAAAATTTCAGTTTGAGAAACCGTTACGTCAATAAATTTTTGTCTCAATTCATCGTTACTGAAACGTTTAATCTTCCATTTCATACTTTGAGCCGAATTAGGAGAATTGTCATCATTAGGTCCAAACATCATAATACTAGGCCACCACCATCTATTTAATGCATCTTGTGCCATCGCTTTTTGAGCTTCCGAACCTTTGCATAAGGTTAACATGATTTCGTAGCCTTGTCTTTGATGAAAACTTTCTTCTTTACAAACCCTTACCATAGCTCTGGCATATGGGCCATAACTAGTTCGGCAAAGTGGTACTTGATTCATAATAGCAGCCCCGTCTACTAACCAACCAATTGCACCCATATCGGCCCAAGTTAAAGTAGGGTAATTAAATATACTGCTGTATTTAGCCTTTCCTGTATGCAACTCTTCTAACATTTGATCGCGACTCATACCCAAAGTTTCTGCAGCTGAATATAAATATAATCCATGTCCAGCTTCATCTTGAACTTTCGCTAATAAAGCCACTTTTCTTCTTAAATTCGGAGCTCTAGTTATCCAATTGCCCTCTGGTAGCATTCCCACTATCTCACTATGAGCGTGTTGCGAAATTTGCCTCAAAAGAGTCTTACGGTATTTTTCGGGCATCCAATCGCGAGGTTCTATTTTGATCTCTTGCTCGATCTTCGCCTGAAATTGTTCTTCCAGATTGATTTCCATGGGTTTGAAGGGGTTGAAATTAAATTACAAATTTAAGTATTAACAACTCATTTTACAAGTTGTTTGTCACTTTTCATAATTCCCTCAATTTAATTTTCAAACTCTTTTATAGATTAAAATTATGATTTAGATCAGGTTTTTTATATGTCCTAGGTCATTTTTGACCTTCTCATTACCCTATAGATTTGTATTTAAGTATTTTAAAACATCAAACCCCTTAAAATCTAATGAAACCAAACAAGATAATATTCATGGCTCACGACTTTAGCCTTGCTTCTAGAAACGCTCTCGAAGTTGCCGCTGCTATAGCCCAAAAATCTGGGTCTAAATTGTTCATTTACCATGTCGTTTCTGCTTCTGTTCTTACCGATACAGAAAGTGTGTATACTTATTCTCCTGACTTGGATATCAAAAAAGCTTCTGCTCTTATTAGAAGAGGTATTACCTATTTGAAAAAGAAATTCCCTAATACCTTGATCGCTTTTGAAGTCGATTATGGTTTCTTAGTTCCTACAATTACCTCTAAAATTGAAGAGTTAAATCCCTGGGTGAGTATTTTTGGTGTTAAAAAACGTACTGGCCTCGATAAAGTGATTTTTGGTGATGTCTGTACTACTATGATAGGCAAAATTAAATCGTCTATGTTAGTTGTGCCTCTTAATGTTAAATCTCTTGATCTCGATACGGTTGTTTACGCTTGGGACGGAAAATCTGTTGAAGTTCATCAGCTAAATCCTCTCAGAGATATGCTCGGTTTTGATGCTTCTAATATTGTCGCTCTTAATGTCTCTCATTACGATGATTCTGTTGAGAAACACGCCGCTAATTTTAAATTCTCGCTTAAAAAAATGTTCCCTTCGCAACATACGGATCTTAAAATGGTTCAAGGGCTTGATAAAGAAGTTGAATTTGAAAAGGCAATTAAGAAAATTAAACCCGACCTACTAGTAATTTACGCCCATCATTATTCTATTTGGCAAAGCATTTTTCATAAGAGATTCTCTCGATATGCTCTAAAGTTTAGCCAATCTCCTGTATTAATCGTGTCTTGATTAATAGGTTATGGAAACTGCGGTTATTCAAGTGGATAATTTCCATAAGGTCTTAAAAGAATGTTCACATTGTGGACTGCCTTGCGATGCTCACGAAATAATAGAAAATGATCACGTTTTCTGTTGTTCAGGATGTGCCGCAGTATACCAATTACTTAATCAAAATGACCTTTGTAGCTATTATTCTGAAGGAAAAGGTATTACCCCTGAACCAACCGAAATTGGTGAATTTGATTATTTAAATGAAGCTGAAACACGCGAAAAGTTTATCGTATTTAATCAAGGCGCTACAGTACAATTTCGTTTCTTTATTCCAGGAATGCACTGTAATTCGTGCATATACTTACTCGAACGTCTCGAACGATTTAACACTGGAATTCTATCCTCTAGAGTAGATTTCTTTAATAAAGAATTATTAGTTACTGTTAATTCTAATGATGTTAATATTTCTGATCTCGTTATTTTACTCTTTCATCTTGGTTATAAACCCGATTTGTCTCTGTCTAATAATGCAGGAGTTGGAAAGAAAAAAATCTCTACTCAAGCTATAAAAATAGGAATTGCTGGATTTTGTTTTGGCAATATTATGATGCTGAGCTTCCCTGAATATCTTGGATTGTCTTTAGATGCAGGTAGTTTGGTTTTGAAGCGTTGGTTTGATTTTATAAGCCTTGGTCTTGCTCTGCCAGTGCTTTTTTATTGTTCTACCGAATTTTTTGAAAGCTCTTTTAAAGCTATTCGTCAGAGAACTCTTAATATCGACCTCCCAATAGCCTTAGCCATAGTAGCAACTTTTGGGAGAAGTTTATATGAACTTTTCGTTAATCATCAATCTGGCTATTTTGATAGTATGGCTGGAATCGTTTTTTTGCTACTCTCTGGCCGATATTTTCAAGATCTAACTTATCACTCCCTCACTTTCGATCGCGACTATAAATCCTATTTCCCTTTGTCGGCTCGCTTAATTGTCCATGGTGATTCTATGGTCGTAAATATCAAAAATTTAAAGTCTAATGATATTATCGAACTAAGAAATGGGGAACTTTTACCTGCTGATGCTCGTTTGGTATCTGATTATGCTACGGTCGACTATAGTTTTATTACTGGCGAATCTAAACCTGTAGCTTTAAAAGCTGGGGAAAGAGTTTTTGCTGGTGCTAAAATTTCGGGTAATGCTGTACGTTTAGAATTGATTTCTTCTACCGATAATAGTCGTTTAGTTAAACTGTGGGCAGTAGAAAAAGACAAAGAAGAAAAAGATAATTCATTAACAGAAAAAATTAATTATTGGTTTACACTTGGATTACTGCTCATAGGGGCTTTCGCTTTTATTTACCAGTATAATATCAATGGCCTAGAAGAAGCTTTTAAATCCTTAACCAGTGTTCTTATTGTTGCTTGTCCTTGTATTCTCCTTCTAGCAACAACTTTTGCAAATGGTCATTTACTTAGAAAACTTAAGCTCAATGGCATGTTTGTGAAAAATAAAAATACACTTACCCAATTGAATGATTGTGATACAATTGTTTTTGATAAAACAGGCACTCTAACTGATAATAAAAATTTTGAAATAGAAGATTACACTAATCTAAGTAATAATGAACATAAACTTGTTGGGTTAATTTGTCATCAGTCTGTACACCCATACAGTACTGCAATTTCAAAACAATACTATGATTTTGAATACGGACAATTGGAGGCTTATACTGATGTCGTTGGCAAAGGTTTACAAGCAAAGGTAAATGGTGTTTTAATAAAAGTGGGCTCTGCTAGTTTCTTAGGTTTAAATGCTGCCTCTGTTGCCTTAAGTGGTGTTATGCATGTCGAATTTAATGGTGTATACAGAGGGTATTTTGTGCTTATTCATAAAATAAGATCTGAAACCAATACATTAACTAATGAACTTAAAAAAGATGGGTATGATTTGTATTTATCGAGTGGCGATAACGAACTCAATAAAGATATTTTAGTGGCGCCATTTACTGATACTTTAATTCATCAATCTCCTGAAGATAAAGTAGCCTTAGTTAAAAATTTAAAAGCTCAAGGAAAGGTAGTATGTATGACAGGAGACGGACTAAATGATGCGCCAGCTCTTAAAGAAGCCGATATAGCCATTTCTGTTGCAGATGATGTAAATTCTTTTTTCCCTTCTTGCGATGTTTTGTTAACTGCCCCTGCTTTAGGCCAATTGCCCGATCTTCTCAGATTTATTAAAGCCTCTAAATGGGTTATCATTATTAGCTTTGCATTCTCTTTGGTTTATAATGTTATCGGTTTGTATTTTGCAATTAATGCTCAATTGTCTCCCTTGATGGCCGCTATTTTAATGCCTAGTAGCTCTTTTACAATGCTGATTTTAACTTGGGCATTGACTTCTTTGATAGCTTTTAATAAGTTGAAAAAAAATCCGCAAACTGCACAATAAAAAAAAGTACACTAAATACAATTTAAACTTCGTTCTCAAAGAATCAACAAATTTTGAGTATGAAAATATTAAATGTATTAATTTTATTAGTTACCTATTTAGTACTAGGTACATTTCGATTAGACGCTTGTGAATCCACTATTATTTACAGATTAGAAAATGTAAATGGAGGCTTTTTTAAAGGTCATACTGTAACATTAATCGACCTGACAGATGGGAAAAGTTATAAGGCAGTAGCTAATGCAAAAGGGGAAGCTAGTTTACTTGTCCCTTGCGAAAGAAGATATAAAGTTGAAATTGATAATTATTCTAAAAGCTCCGAAATAAAATCACCTACCGAGGGTGGTAAAGCCATTCAATCGCTCAAGTATTCGGCTAATATGAAAGAACTAGCTTCTAAAATGTCGATGGGTCCCGAGGATATAAAAAATACAGATGCCTTTGTTTTGACTCTTCCTGATTCTTTTAATTTGGCTAAAATTTCGAATATCCAAAGAGAAAATCCTCTCTATTTTACTAGAGTTTTATTACAATTAACGGATTTGGATAGGAAGCCATTATCTGGTGAATATTTCTATTTCTCAGGTCAAAAAACTAAAAAAGTTTTTTATGGTGTAACTGGAAATAATGGTACTGCATTAATTTGGTTGCCTAAAGGTGATACGTATACTTTGAATTTTACTTATACTAATAATTTTGCTTCAGAATCTATAGAATATACTAAAGCACGATCAGAAATGGATATGCATTTTGCTTACCTGGGTTCTAAGGAAATATTAAAACGTATTAAAGCAGAAGAAGCCCGTGTTGCTGCCGAAGAAGAACGATTGAAAAAAGAAAAACTCGAATTTGAAGCTTGGTGTAAAAAAAGAAAAGTATCGCTCGAAGACGGGATGATGCTTAAATTAAAAGAAAATTTAATGACGCCTGATACCGTTGTGCTATCGGTTTTAAATCGCAATAAATGGAAAGATAAATTGATTGTATGTGATCTTACCGGTAGTATGTCTCCTTATGCAAGTCAATTGTCTTTGTGGTATCAATTGGTTTATAAAACTGAAAAAAATCTTCAATTTGTCTTTTTTAATGATGGTGATAATCAATCTGATAATCATAAAATAATCGGGAAGACTGGTGGGATATATTATACGCCTTCTTGTAGTTTAGATAGCTTATCTCAATTTATGGCTAAAGTTTCGGCTAAAGGCTCTGGAGGAGATTGCCCAGAAAATAATATGGAGGCTCTCATAAAAGGGGTTAATATGGCTCGTCCTTATAAAGAACTAATTATGATTGCCGATAATTATGCTCCAGTTAAAGATATCAAATTATTAAAGGATTTTAAATTGCCTGTACATATTATTTTATGTGGTGCTATTTCAGGAAATATTTTGACGGATTATCTCGATATAGCTCGAAAAACCGGTGGTTCGGTTCATACTATCGAAGAGGATATTGTTAATTTAGCTTCGCTTGCAGAAGGTGAACAAGTTACTATTATGGGAAAAACGTATCAAATTATGGGGGGCAAATTTATTATCGTTAGTAAGTCATAAATATCAAATTATCCAATA
>JADLHV010000044.1 GCA_020848595.1 Bacteroidia bacterium | reverse complement strand
TCAGTAACATCGTTTCTTTATTGCCTTTAGGCATAAAACCTTTTGGTCTATCTAATAAATTTTCACTTATACGCAGTCTAATTTTATCTTTTCCAACCCACTCGTAAATGCAGGGCTGTCTTACACTGGCTTTTCCTTCCGAATCGTAATATTGAATATCCATAGACATTGGAGAAAGAGCCGTATCTATAGCATAAGTAGCCATAACTGTATCCTTACCATGAATAATCGCTAAAGAACTATCTCCAGTGAAATTGTAAATAGAAATATCTCCTTTATTCGATACTTTAAAACGTCCATTTATACTTTGAGCATTAACAGTAAAAGTTAAACCTAAAAGTAAAACAAAAGATAAAGATAATTTCATCATATTAAATAGGTTTGAATTCAAAATCATTCATAAAGGCAGTAGTAAAATTACCGGCTCTAAAATCTTTATTAGCCATAATTTGACGTTGCAAAGGAATGGAGGTATGAACGCCTTCGATAACAAACTCTTCGAGCGCTCTTTCCATTTTTACGATACACTCTTCACGTGTTTGAGCACTTACAATGACCTTTGCAATCATACTATCATAATTCGCAGGGATAACATAATTAGCATAAGCGTGTGTATCAACACGAATACCATGTCCACCAGGAATATGGAAATTAATTATTTTACCTGGACTAGGTCTAAAATTATTATACGGGTCTTCGGCATTAATACGACATTCGATAGCGTGTTTAAAAGGTTCGTAATCTTTACCAGAGATAGGTTGACCAGCAGCGATTAGAATTTGTTCTTTCACCAAGTCGTAATTAATAACCTCTTCTGTTACGGGATGTTCAACCTGAATACGCGTATTCATTTCCATGAAGTAGAAATTTCTATGTTTATCTACAAGAAATTCGACCGTACCTACACCTTCATAATTGATACATTGAGCCGCTTTTTTTGCCGCTTCACCCATTTTTTTTCTGAGTTCGGGCGTCATAAAAGGCGAAGGACATTCTTCAATAAGCTTTTGATGTCTTCTTTGAATACTACAATCTCTTTCACTAAGATGACAGACTTTACCATATTGGTCACCAGCGATTTGGATTTCTATATGGCGTGGTTCTTCGATGTATTTCTCCATATAAATACCATCATTACCAAAAGCAGCAGCCGCTTCAGTTCTAGCAGAGTCCCAAGCTTTTTCAAACTCATCTTCTTGCCAAATTATACGCATACCACGACCACCACCACCAGCAGTAGCTTTAATAATAACAGGATATCCAATTTCTTTAGCAAGTTTTTGACCTTGCTCGAAACTATCTAAAAGGCCATCACTACCAGGAATCGTTGGTACACCGGCTTTTTTCATGCTATCTTTAGCATTACTTTTATCGCCCATACCATTAATTTGTTCTGGAGTAGCCCCAATAAACTTAATACCGTGGTCTTTACACACCTGAGAAAATTTTGCATTTTCACTTAAGAAACCATAACCAGGGTGAATAGCATCGGCATTAGTAATTTCGGCAGCTGCTATAATATTTGGAATTTTGAGATAAGACTGAGCGCTAGGAGCAGGTCCAATGCAAACGGCTTCGTCAGCAAAACGCACATGAAGACTTTCCTTATCGGCGGTAGAATAAACTGCAACAGTCTTTATACCCATTTCTTTACAAGTACGGATGATACGTAGCGCTATCTCTCCTCTATTGGCTATTAATATCTTTTTGAACATATTGATCGAATAAAATGCTTAAAACTAAGTCCCAAAAAGGACAAAGTAAAATTGTGATTAGTTTGGTTCTACCAAAAATAAAGGCTGGTCGTATTCAACTGGAGAAGCGTTATCGACAAGAACTTTGACGATTTTACCGCTTACTTCAGATTCAATTTCATTAAACAACTTCATTGCTTCGATGATACAAACTGCTTTACCAGGTTTAACTTCATCTCCAACATTTACAAATGCAGGTTTATCTGGAGAAGAAGAGCGGTAAAAAGTACCGATCATTGGCGATTTGATAGTAATGAGGTTGCTTGCAGTTTCTGGAGCTGCTGCAGAATTAGATTCTGAAACTGGAGCTGCAGATACAGGTGCTTGAGGAGCAGCTGGCAATTGATTTGGCATAGGAGCAGCAGTAGCCTGAATGTATTGAGGCGACTGAACCACAGTAGACACAGGTTTGCGAATGACCAATTTGAAATCTTTCTTTTCAATTTCTACTTCACCAACATTTTTTTGTGAAGCAACGAATTTGATCAGGTTTTCTATTTCTTTGATATCCATATTGAATGTAATTTCTTTTTTGATTGTTTTTAATTATTTACTGTCGTACGCCCACTTGAGGTAAATACTTCCCCAAGTAAAGCCACCGCCAAAAGTAGCGAGAATTAGATTATCACCTTTTTTAAACAGCTTTTCAAAATCCCACATAAGCAAAGGTAAGGTACCGCTAGTAGTATTTCCATATCGTTCTATATTCATCAATACCTTTTCTGAAGGCAGATGCATTTTTTCGGCAGTATAATCGATAATACGTTTATTGGCTTGATGGGCTAATAAGTAGCTCACTTGATCGGCACCCAGATGATTGCGTTCCATAATCTGAGTAGAAACATCTGCCATATTTGTTGTAGCGAATTTAAACACAGTTTTACCTTCTTGATAAACATAATGTTCGCGCGCATCAATTGTTTCGTGTGTAGGCGGTTTTAAAGAACCACCAGCTTTTTGATGTAGATATTCTCTACCACTACCATCCGATTTTAAAATTGCGTCCACTACGCCATAGCCTTCCTCATTAGGTTCGAGTAGAACAGCACCACCACCATCACCAAAGATGATACAAGTATTTCTATCCGTATAATCAATTATGGCACTCATTTTATCGAAACCACAGACAACGACTTTTTTATGCTTACCAGTCTCAATAAATTTAGCACCAGTTTCAAGTGCATAAAGGAAACCGCTACACGCTGCTGCCACGTCGAAACTCCAAGCATTTTTAGCACCGACTTTATCGCAAACAATATTAGCGCAAGAAGGGAAAACTAAATCGCCCGTAATGGTAGCCATTATGAGTAAATCAATTTCATCGGCACCAATACCGCGTTTTCTAAGCAATTCATTAACAGCTTCAACTGCCATATCAGAAGTAGCCTTTCCAGGAATATCGAGGATTCTTCTTTCCTTAATACCCGTTCTGGAGGTAATCCATTCATCGTTGGTATCCACCATTTTTTCGAGATCGGCATTGGTTAGTCTTTTTTCAGGTACATAACCTCCTATTGCCGTTATTGCTGCAGTAATCTTACTCATCTATAGTTTAAGCGCCTTAAGCGCTGCAAATTAAAAAAAGATTTGAGAAAAATATCAAAAAGATTGTTTTATTTTATCTATCAGTTGAGAACTGACAACGTCTTTAGCCAATTTATACATACTGACAAAAGTTTCAGACTTAGAAATACCATGTCCAACTATTACGGTTTCATTGACACCTAGAATAGCAGAGCCACCATATTGTTTGAAATTAAATCGATCTAAATAGTCATTTTGCACGCCTAGTTTGGAAAGATTATAATAAAAAGCTTCGCAGAGTTTAAGAATAATATTACCGGTATATCCGTCGCAAATAACTACATCAGCTTTATCATTAAACAAATCGCGACCTTCTACGTTGCCAACAAAATTTATTCTATCGTTCATTTCGAGCAAAGGATAAGCGGCTTGAATGAGCAAATTACCTTTTTCTTTTTCTTCACCAATACTCAACAAAGCCACTTTAGGATTATTGATACCATAAACTTGTTGAGCATATAAGGAACCGAGAATTGCAAATTGATTAAGAACTTCAGGTTTACAATCGGCATTAGCACCCACATCGACTAAAACGCCGAAAGCGCCACTTACTTTAGGAAGTACAGAGGCAATAGTTGGACGTAAAACGCCATCAATAGCTTTTACAGAAAAAATTGAGCCAACAAGCATAGCACCAGTATTACCGGCACCAATAAAAGCTTCAATTTGTTTTTCGGCTAAAAATTTATAGGCGACATTAATACTAGAATTCTTTTTATGGGCAATAGCTTTAGTGGCATGTTCACCCATTTCAATCACTTCTTCGGTGTGAACGATTTCTAAAGCATTTTCGGGCAAACCAAGTTCCTTAAAGCAATCCAAAATCTTGTCCTTCTGTCCGAATAAAACAGGAACAATGTCTTGCATTTGCTTTTTGGCTTCAATGGACCCCTTGATAGCCTCAAGAGGGGCGTAATCCCCTCCCATCGCATCAATACCAATACGCATGTCGATTAGAAATTAGTCGTTACGACCTTTCATTACCTTTACACCACGGTACATACCTGTTTCCAAGTTAACACGGTGATACAAAGAAATGTCTCCTGTTGTTGGGTCTGCGATAAACTGCTTGTTGTCAAGATTGTGGTGAGTTATACGCTTGTCCCTTCTGGTACGCGATATTTTTCGTTTAGGATTTGGCATGTCTTTTTATTTTAAAATTGTAAACCTATTTTTTTTCTTAATCTTCTTCTTCATCCGTATCTCTCTCTGGCAATAAATCTCCATTCTCGACATCTATGATACTTGTGATATTGCTTGTTACACTAGGATCACAAATTTTACCGATATCAGAACAGGTCTTTTTGATTGGAATGGACAAATTTACAAAATCGTACAAATGCTGAGCAATGTTA
>JADLHV010000043.1 GCA_020848595.1 Bacteroidia bacterium | reverse complement strand
TAAAAACAAGGCTTAATGAAAACAAAAAGATTGCTCTATATTTTAATACCGGCATTGGTGTCATGACATTAAAATTGAAAGAAAATTTCAATAACTTTATGATTTCAACACAAAACAATATCAATCACTTTTTTTCGTTTCAGGCAGGACTAGGCTTTGGTATTCCGCTCGACAAAAGCAACGATATTCAAATAAGAGGAGAGTTTTTTCAGGGTGTTACCTTCTCAAACATCCAAGCTACAGATATTGATATCCCAAGATACTCAAGAGGAAATTATTCATTTATACAAACTCGACTGGGCATGAGCTGGCGACTTTAATGACTATTCCATCTTAATTTACTAATATTTAGAAAATTAATTGACAACCCAATAGAAAGTCCAGATTCTGATTTCCAATAATCGGCATTTAAAATTTTACCATCTGAGTCGCGACGTTCGTAATAATTTGTGCGTTCGAAGAAAACAGATTCAGTAGCGACCCATAAATCTAAATATTTATACCTCACACCAACACCTAAAGTAAGTCTATTCTGATCAAGTCGACCATACTCCTTTTCATTAGAACGGTAAATTCGGTTATCTAATTCTCGATAGACATGGTGAAGTCCCATCATAGCGTAGAAAGATTTGCGTTTATCGAACATAAAACTAAAAGGCATATGGTACTTAACGAGCAATCTTTCGTCACGATAGGTATTCTTTGAAAAAACAAATGTCCCAGCTCTTCTAGCCATATATTCAATTGTAAAATTGTCCTTTATTGGAAATTCGACGCCTAAACTGATTGGAGAAAATACATTGGTTTTTAAGACAACGTCCTTATAATAAGAGCGTTCCTGAGCACCCACTGACAAAATTACTAAACAATTCAAAAGTAGAATAATGCGTTTCATACTTCATAGACAATGAAATAATGAAATACCCCTACGAATATTTTAACAAAAATTCTAAAATAGATATTTATTACTAAACATCATTAATATTGCATATGACACGACCAAAGAACCTAAGATTCAAAAAAAGGGCATCTCGATTATCTGCTAAATCTGGCATGCCTACAGAAAGTCTTGTTTATATTGGCAAAGAGCGTCCTGGTTCTATCAATATCAGCCTTATTGATTATGATGGGCAAACGATAGAAAAAAGAGAATTGGATAGCATACAAGAATGTCAGAAATACAAAGACAAAGATTCCGTATCTTGGATATCTGTAAAAGGAGTGCACGACTCAGAGAAAGTTCAAGAAATTTGCAATTTATATGGCATACATCCATTAATACAAGAAGACATATTAAACACACAACAAAGAACTAAAATCGAGGAATTTGAAGACTATATTTTTATCACCTTCAAAAACATCCTACACAATGAAATTACTAAAGAAATAGAGACCGAGCAAATTAGTTTACTATTGGGTCAAAATTATCTAATATCTTTTCAAGAGTCAGAAAACAAACTATTTGACGAAATTATATTGCGTATAGAAACATCTAAAGGCACAATTAGAAACAGGAAATCAGACTATTTACTATACAAAATTCTAGACACCGCGGTTGACCAATATTTTGTTAATATAGATCATATTGAAGATCAACTAGAAGTCTTAGAAGATGAAATAATGCGCAATCCTAACACCAACACTTCCCTTAATATCCAAGAGCTCAAAAAACAACTTTTATTAATGGGAAAATACATTTTACCTATGCGAGAAGTTCTTAACAAATTAGAAGCAGGCACCAATGAACTATTAGAACAACGCAATTTAAATTACTTTAGAGATGTATACGATCACACGTATCAAGCATACGAAAGTATAGAGAGTCAAAAGAGTTTACTCAACGACTTAATGAATTTAAACTTTACTTTAATGAGTAATCGTTTAAATGAAGTCATGAAACTTCTAACAATCATAAGTACTATCTTTATGCCATTAAGTTTTTTAACAGGAGTTTTCGGCATGAATTTTAAATATTTCCCTGGCATGAATCATCCTGATGCCATTTATTATTTTTGGGGTGTAGTTGGCTTGATTTTTATTTCTATGTTTTTATACTTTAGAAACAAGAAATGGTTTTGAGTTAACCGATCAATAATAATATACTAGGTTCTAATTTCAAGTGGGTTTCTTAAGATATTATCCATCGTTTTAAGCTTGTTGTTTAATATAAATATTTAAAGAAATCACATAAAAAAAAGGCGAAGACTATCTAGGATAGTCTCCGCCAAGGGATAGTTAAATTATCAGAAAATCAAGCGACAAAAGCCGCACTCATCTTTATTGTATTAGAAGTTTGAAAGCATGAACTGCATCACCAACTTGAACTTTAACCATGTAAAGACCAGTTGGAAGATCGTTCAATTTCACTTCACCATTAACTTCACCTTCACTGATGACTTGTCCATTAATATCCATTACTGAATATGTAGCATCTTCAGCAACTGCGATGTTCACAGAGCCTTTAGATGGGTTAGGATAAATTCTTACTACATCACCGTCAGCTTGAGCAAAATCCACTTTTCTAATATTAGAATAGTTAGATTCACCGCTCATGTCAACTTGTTTCAATCTGTAGTAATTAACATCAGAAGGATTCTTATCTACAAAACTGTAAGCGTTTATAGAATGACTGTTTCCAGCACTTTCAACAACACCGATGGTTACCCAATTTATACCATCTAAACTGCGTTGAACTTCGAAACTTGAGTTATCAATTTCTTCGGAAGTTTCCCAAGAAACTAATACTGTTTTAGAAGCAGCTTGTTTAATTGCATCAAAACTTACAAGTTTAACTGGAAGTGGAGTTAAACCACTACCAATTGCGAATGGAGAGAAAGTACCAGTGTATCCAGCATAAGTCAAACTATTTGATGAATACGTAGTTGTACCAGTTTGCTTATTCCAAACAGCATTTTCGTAGTGATAAAGTGTTGGATTAGTAAGCATATAAGATTCACTAGTATTCCAATTAAATACGAAAGTTAATCCGCTTCCGCCATTGGCATTTTGCTTGTGAATATCCCAGGTACGTTTAACACGTGGCAAAGTAGAAGTATAACCAGTTAAACCATTGTTATACACTTCATCAATAACTCTTACCGTCATGTAATCTGCAGAACCAGAATTATTAGTTATTGAAACCGGGTTGTAAGCACTATTACCAACTGGGAAAAGTTTAGTTTCACCGTTAGCAATACTCATTTTCAATTTACCGATTCCAGGAGTTCTAATGAAACTTGCACTATGAGCATCTTCGATACTAGCAGCAGTTAAATCGTAGTTACCAATATTGATAATACGGTTAGTTCCATTAAAATCTAGGTTACCAATAACCCTTGTTTGATCAAGCATTAAATCATTTGGAGCAGATGTATTAATAACAACGTCTATACCCAAGTCGGCAATACCACCGCACCAGTTAGATGCTGTTTGCCATTGAGTACTTACGCCACCGTCCCAACGCGTAACAGTAGTTCCGAAAACCGTTACAGTGCCATAATCACTATAAGCAGTTCCGCAAGTACCATTAGTTAATTTAACACGATAGATTCTGTTAGCACCAACACCAGAATAATTTAAAGTACTGCTGGTATTTGTTACATTGTTCCAGATGATACCACCATCAGTAGAATACTGCCACATACTAATAGTACCAGTATAACCACTTAATGTTAATGTACCAGAGTTACTAGAACCACCACAATGTTCTGTGCTAGTTAATACGCCACCAACTGGGGCAGTACCAGAAACAACAGTAACTTTGTAGATTGGAGTGTAACTTGCAGAACCACAACCATTGTTTTGAACAGCAGCTCTAAAGTAGTAATTTCCAGTAGAATTTAAAGTGTAATTCATGTTAGTAGTAGTGACATTAATGTCGGTAATACTTGAAGCAAAAGTGCTTGAAGTAGAGACTTGCCATTTTACAACATTTCCTGAATT
>JADLHV010000042.1 GCA_020848595.1 Bacteroidia bacterium | reverse complement strand
ACTGAATCTCAAAGAAATAAAGGATACGGTAAATTATTATTTGAACAAACTATTCTCTTAGGCCAATCTGAAGGTTTTTCAAGGTTGCAATGGCAGGTCCTCGACTGGAATACCCCTGCTATTGATTTTTATAAATCTTTTCAATCTCAATTTGACTCTGAATGGTTGAACGCTTGGATTGATTTCTAATCTTTCATCCTTAACCATTTAAAAATCTGTTTATAGCTCGCTTTTTGTCCATAGCTTAGAATGCCAATTCTATAGATCTTGGCAGCTAACCAAACGACTAAAAAGAAAGTACTAAATAGTAATACCGCAGAAATACCTATTTCGGCCCAGCTTACATCAAATGGAATTCGAACCATCATCACTACTGGTGAGGTTAATGGAATCATACTACTCCATACAGCTAAACTGCTATTAGGGTCTTTTATAACTGCAATTTGAGCTATAACTAATCCTAAGATTAATGGCATGGATACAGGTAACATAAACTGTTGTGTCTCTGTGTCACTATCTACTGCCGAACCTATTGCCGCAAACAAAGAACTATACAGTAAAAATCCGCCAAAAAAGAAAACTACAACTCCAATCAATATCTTGGCAAAATTTAAACTTTGAAATTGAGACATATCTATGATTTCGGATAATCCGCCAGCCTGACTTTGAGGGATGCTTTGACTCATGTTTTGCAATTCATTTGTATCTATACTATTGGCACCTATGGCAACAGATAATACTGTTACAAAAATTCCAGATAATAATATCCAAGCAAGAAATTGTGTTAAGCCAACCATCGCCACTCCAAGAATCTTGCCCATCATTAATTCGAATGGTTTTACTGCCGAAACTATAATTTCTACAATTCTGTTGTTTTTTTCTTCCGTAACACCGCGCATAATCATAACACCATACATAAAAATAAATAGATAGATTATAAAAGCTCCTATGTATCCTATGCCCGATTTTATCTCTATTCCGCTCTTTTGTCCGCTCAACATTTCGTCTCGCATCGTTATTTTTTGATGCAAACTATCTATCATACCCGGACTAAGTCCTTTTTTATTTAATCGGCTATTAAAATAATGTTCAGATAAAATTTCTTTAAGCTGTTGTTTATCGGTAATAGAAAGTCCTTTTTTTGCGATAAGTTGAATGCTATCGCCTTTCTGATTACCAACATGGAGTAACAGTTGCGCATCGTTTTCACTTATCGATTTTCGCGCCACAACAGTATCGGTTACAAATTCAAAATTATAATTAGATTTCGTTTTAGGTAATTGACCTTCCATTGAATTATATGGGTCAAAAACATATAAAGTTTTAGATTCGGTTTTACTTAATTCAGAGAATGAAATCAAGAAAATAATACCATAAAACGCCGCAATTAACAATGGTCCAAGTAATGTCATTATTATAAACGACTTCTTTGTAACCCTTGTTAGATATTCGTGTTTAAGAATAAGAAGAATGTTTTTCATATAGTAATTTTTAGTTGACAGATTGAATGAAAATATCGTGAATGCTCGGCATATATAAATTGAATGACAATAACTCAGATTGTTTCATAGCGTAATCGATAAGTTCGTTGTTTTTAATTTGATTAATTTTAACTGTATACATAGGGTATCCAGAATCTGTTGTACCCGAACTTAACAATTCTACTCCAGGATGATTAAATTGTATGGGCTTTTCTGATACTAGTTCAAACTTATCGGTACGATATCTTTGCTTAATTTCAGTGACTTTGCCGTCAAGAATTTTCTTTGATTGATGAATTAATGCCATATAATCACAAAGTTTTTCGACACTTTCCATTCTGTGAGTCGAAAAGATTATTGTAACACCTTTTTGCTTCATCTCTAGAATTATATTGGTAAGCAATTCGGCATTAACTGGATCGAACCCACTAAACGGTTCATCTAAAATTAAAAGTTCAGGTTCGTGAATGACTGCTACAATAAATTGAACTTTTTGTTGCATACCCTTACTAAATTCTTCAATTCTCTTATTTCGTATATCGAATAAGTCCATTTTCTTTAGCCACCAATGCGCTCTTTCAAGTGCTTCTCGATGTGTCAGTCCGCGCAGTTTCCCAAAATAAGTAAGTTGATCTATGACCTTAACTTTTTTATATAAGCCTCTTTCTTCAGGGAGATAACCAATTTTTTGAATATGTTCTGGTCCTAAAGTGCTTCCATTAAAAAGAACCTCACCTTCATCTGCTGCGGTGATTTGATTGATGATTCTAATTAACGACGTTTTACCAGCTCCATTTGGTCCTAAAAGTCCATAAATACAAGCTTTAGGAATTTCTATACTGACATTGCTTAGTGCAGTTTTATCGGTATAATGTTTCGAAATACCTTTGATATCAAGAATATTGTTCGCCATAATTGTTTAGTCGATGGCAAAGTTGCACAAAATTAATTATGCTTTATTTTATTTCGATGATTAAGGGCTTTTTAACGATTGTTTTTTTTGCATACTTAATCAATTCTAAAGCATTAGTTAAATTTGATTTATACTATTTCATTGAGTTTTCTCATTTTAAATAATAGATCTCAAACAACAAAACGATATCTAAAAGTTAATGCGATAATTGAAGTTTGGAAACAATCCAAGTTGATATTGAGTTGTAATATCCTTTTTCAAAACATCATATCCTTGTAAAAATACGTTTTTCTGATTGGTAATATTTTGAATATCAATAAACCATTCTTGTGTAATTTTCCTCCCACTTCTTCTATAAGTAGCTTTAAAATCGAGCCTAAAATAGGTGTTAAATTGTTCATCATTTGTTCTGTCTTCAAAAACAACTTGCTTATTGAAAAGCTGAGAACTTGCAAGGTCTATTGGCGTATATCTTCTACCACCGGCAACGGATACTTTTGTGTCGAAAGCAATGGTATGTTTGGTATTGATTTTTATTTCTTTACCACACAATAAATTGTAAATGAATTTTCCATTAAAGGCGGTGTTTTTCTCAATCTTGTTACTGCCTTTATATTTTGATTCATATAATGATAAGGCATTAAGCATATACCAACCTTTTGAAAATGTCTTTTCTAAAGTAAATTCTAAGCCATAGTTAGTTCCTGTACCTTTATTAATCAAACTATCTGTCCCTGGTGTGTTAAAATCTGTACCTTCATTAATGGCAGAATAGTAAGAAGAGTTTATCGTCACCGGAATATTATAGACATATTGATAATAGATTTCTGATTTAAAATTTAATGTTTTTTGGATTTTATATTCATAGCCAATAACATTATGTATGCTTTTGCTAAAGTCAAGTTCTTTATTGGTGTAAGAAATTTCATTTCCATTATGTGTTTGTAAAAAGTACATCTGCATATTTTGAATCTGACTATGCATACCACTTCCAAAACTAATTTTCTTTTTTCGGCTTAATATTTTTACTATACCAACACGGGGCTCTAGGGCTTGCGATTGGTTTAGAGTAAGCATTTGATAGTGCAATCCAAGGTTCAATGTAGTAGTTGTAGATAGTCTATATCTAAAGCTCGAAAAACCTTGCAATAAATACGTATTACCAGAATTGTTTCTTAAAGATTTAAAATTATTGTCAATACGAACACTATCATTAAAATCAAAATAGAGATTCTGTAAATTGATTCCAGCATTGAATTGTTTGGAAGAATTAATTTTATAATTAAATGCCGAATTGATGATAAGTCTTCCGGTGTTAGATTGATCTCTATAAACACCAACACGTTGATTTCCTCCAACTGAATCGGCTTTGGTTTTTACACCGGTATAGGTATAGCCAACAGAAGTCTTTATATTCATATTAGCGTTTAGGAAATAGGTATAAGTAGCGCCAATAACGCCCATAGAGGTTCTATATTTTAAATCTTGATTTCCGCCACTATAGAAATTAGTAGAATCGGTTTTTCCATCGCTTTCAAAATGAATATTGCTTATACCACCAATTCCAAAAATATTAAGTTCGTTTTTCTTAAGTGGAATATGAATTTTGAAACTTATATCTTGATAGAAAGGAATAGCAGTACCTGTTCCAAAGTTTAATCCGATTTTTTGAAGTACTGCAAGGGTAGAGTATCTATAATTGATTAGATAGGAAGATTTATTTTTAATACTTAATGGCCCTTCGGCACCGGCTTCAAATCCATTAAATCCAATTTGCCCAGTATATTCATGTTTGTTGCGATTGCCGTTTCGCATTTGTAGGTCGAATACGCCTGATATTGCATTACCATACATTGATGGAAAAGCACTGGTTATAAAGTCCGACTTGGCTAAGACATTGTTGTTTAATATTGTAACAGGACCACCCGATGCACCCATGGCTCCAAAATGATTTGGATTTGGAATATCTATTCCATCCATACGCCATAAAAGTCCTTGTGGCGAATTTCCTCGTATAATGATATCATTTCTTGAATCGTTATTCCCTACAACTCCAGCAAAATTACTGGCCATTCTTGCCGGATCGTTTCTGCTTCCAGCATATCTTCTTGTGTCTTCTACATCAAAAGATTTAGCACTTATGCTTATTGTAGAATTGTTTAATATGCCTTTTGAATTGCCTTTCACTGTAACGCCTTTCATCTCTGTAACATTTTCAAATAATTCAATATCTAAAATAGTTTCTTTTCCAGATTGATGTATAATATTGTTTAGTTGCTGAGTTTGATAGCCTGTAAAACTAATTTTGATTGAAATTCTACCAGTTGGAACAGATTCAATTAAATAGTATCCATTTTGATCAGATAAACTCGAGTATTTTCCGGTTAAACTGTCTTCTACCTCTATCATAACTTGTGCTAATGGACTTGAAGATTGTGCATCAATTACTCGACCTCTAATGTTTTGAGTAAAGTTTTGACCATACAGATTTATACTAAGGATAGAAATGATTAATAGAATTGATTTCATAATGCAAATCAAGTAGTAGGATATTAAAAAACAGTTAACAATTGTTAAGAATTACGAATGCTATTTCTAATCCGACTTAAACTTTGAGGCGTAATACCTAGGTAGGTAGCGATATGTTCGAGCTTTACTAGATTTAGTAGCTTCGGATATTTTTCGATTAAATTCAGATACTTCTCTTTAGCCGACATCGTTAAGAGCATAATTTCTCTCTCTTCTTTGAATGCCAGATATAATTCGGCATTTATTCTTCCGAGTCGCTCTCCTGTATGCGAAATAGAATATAATTCCTGTAAATGAGCATACGATATTTGATAGGCTAAAATAGGTTCTAAAGCTTCGACACTTACTAATGAAGGTGTTTGAGAAATAAAGGAAGAATAGCTGCTACAAAAAGAATTTTCTGATGAAAATGAAACAGAATATTCGTTCATCTCACTATCGAAGGTAAACATTCTTGCTGTGCCTTGAATAATAAAAGTGAGATAGTTTTCTATTGCCCCTTGTTTTAAAATTAAATCGCCTTTTTGATACTGACGTTCTATTAATTTACTACTAAATAATAACCATTCTTCATCTGTTAAAAGTGCTTGTCGATCAAAAATATGTTTAATCTGTATTTTCATAAAATTCAAACTTACACATTAATGGATTTAATTAAATTTAATTAGACGAATTTGAAGGAATCATCTTTAAAGTGAAAAATGAAAATTAGTAAAGTTATTTCGATATTTGGATGGGTTTTCCATTTTGCCAAGCATCATTATTGAAACGATTATACAATAAACTGTTTATATACAATTGATAACGTGCTTTTAATTCTATTTCAAGTTCCTTTTGAAGAATAGATTCACTCGAGTCCATTTGATATCTTATATGCTTATTTAAAGTTTGTTTAGATTGATAATGCATTAGGAAACGATTATTAGGAAATAATCTTAAACAATAAGGATATTCGATGATTTGACTAACACCATAATCCATATTTAAGGCTGTGCGTCGCGTAGTCGAATCGTTTAAGTCACGACCAAAACTAAAAAATGGTTTTTCAATTCCTGCATAGCGCATAATAGTTGGAAAAATATCAAGATGCGAACTGGTTTTAAGATTAAATCCAGGTTGAATTAATTTGGGTGCATATAGAATAATAGGAATCTCATATTTTCCAGTTGGAGTATAAAAATATTCACTTTTACTGTGCGACGGATGGTCGGCCGTAATAATAAATATAGTATTATTAAATTGAGGGTTTTTCCAAATTCGTTGAAAGAAGGTTTTAAGCGCATAATCTGTGTAAGTAATCGCTTTATGGATTGGCAAGTCTTTTTCTACAAATTTATTCTTGTACTTTTGAGGTATTTTATAAGGGTCGTGTGAAGTTAAAGTAAAAATAGAGCTAAAGAATGGAGGCTTTTTATTAGAAAGTTCATCGGCAAAATAATGCAGATACTCTTCATCCCAAATTCCCCAACTGCCATCAAAATCAGTTTTAGTGCGAGGATATTCATCCAAACCAAAATAATTGATTTTCCCAGAAATATTCAGGAAATTGTCAAAACCCATAGAGCCATTTCGAGCACCATAATAGAAAGAACAATCGTATCCAGCATTAGATAAGTAATGGTGAATGCCTTTTACCCTATTGTTCTGAAAGTTGCTATTGATATATGGGACATCGAGCAAAGACGGTATTGAAGCAAAAATTGCCGGTACACTTTCCATAGACGTATTTCCACTGCTATAGGCATTAAGAAAAACTAAACCTTCTTTAGATAGGCTATCGAGAAATGGCGTATAACGGGGTTCGTTATTGAGGAATCCGCAATAATCGCGACCAAAACTTTCTAGTATGATTAATACAATATTTGGTTGAAAAGCTTTTCCAAAAGCAGGTTTAACAGTTTGAATTGGATTTACAATATTAAAACAGACTTCATCCGAGAAGTAGTTAAGCGGAGAGGGCGTTAAAGTGCTATAAGACGTAATTAATTGGGTAGGAGAGTTAATGCAAGCAGAAACCCATCGAGCATCAACAAAAGCCGCAGCATCAAAGCTTCTAAGAGGTTTAACAGAGAAACTTCCTCGGGCACCTAAAGCGAGGCAAGCAGAAATGAGGAAGAAATACATGGTCGCTTTCCATTTAGTAGGGAGCGTATAAAGAGAAGGGCCTTTAGGATAGAATCTATAAACCAGATAAATGGCTAATAGGAGAATAATAAGTAACCACCAATAATTAAAGATATAGGACAAAACGGGATTAGAGGGATCGGAGATGAGTTCAAAAAGCTCGATTCCACTTCTTCTCGATTTAACTTTATAGAATTCCATATCAATAAAATTAAAGAGAACAATAAGCATAAGTCCTAGAACAAAAAGAAATTTAAGGCTAAACTGACGGTATTTGCGATTAAGTTGAAAGGGTAGAAGGCTAATAAGGTGAAAAGGGGCAAGAAAATAGACTAAGGCCTGTATATCAAATAGGACACCAGCCAGAAATACGATAGGTAATTCGGCAAGAGGAGCACCTTGAAAGTAGTTAAACAGGTAAAAAATGAACAGAATACGGGATAAAAAGAGAACAGCAAGAGCAAAAAGGCATCTTTTCAACCAGACAAAAAGGTAATTTTCTTTATAATTTTGCATTATCAACACTGCAAAAATGCAGAACAGATGTGGTAATTTTAAATATTTTATAAAATTTTCCATAATATCTTTGTTGATTTGAAAAAATCGCCTACTTTTGCAGTCCTTTTTACAAAAAAAGAACAGTTTAATAAGATTATGCCAACCATACAACAATTGGTGAGAAAGGGGCGACAAACCTTAAAATTTAAGAGCAAATCTCCAGCTCTTGATTCTTGTCCGCAAAGGCGCGGTGTTTGCACTCGTGTATACACTACCACCCCTAAGAAGCCAAATTCAGCAATGCGCAAAGTGGCGCGTGTCCGTTTGACAAACGCAAAGGAAGTGAACGCTTATATCCCAGGTGAAGGTCACAACCTTCAAGAGCACTCTATCGTCCTCGTGAGAGGTGGCAGGGTGAAAGACTTACCTGGAGTACGTTATCACATCGTTCGTGGAGCATTAGACACGGCAGGCGTGGAAGGTAGAAACCAAAGAAGAAGTAAATACGGCACCAAGAAACCTAAAGTAAAAGCAGGCGCAACAGATGCGAAGGCTAAACCAAAAGGTAAAAAATAAGGATAAGTATCAATGAGAAAAGCAAAAGCAAAACGCAGAATTTTATTACCTGATCCAAAGTTTAACGACGTTATGGTAACTCGTTTCGTCAATAACATGATGTATGATGGTAAGAAAAGTGTCGCATTCAACATTTTCTACGACGCAATTGATTTAGTTGAAAAGAAAATCACCGAAGAACCAGGTATCGAAACATGGAAAAAGGCGTTAAATAACGTCATGCCAATGGTTGAGGTGAAAGCAAGACGTGTTGGTGGAGCCACCTTCCAAATTCCTACTGAAATCGCTCCTGAAAGAAGAGCAGCAATGGGAATCAAATGGATTATCTCCTACTCACGTAAAAGAAACGAAAAGTCAATGGCCGAAAAATTAGCAGCTGAGTTCGTCGCCGCCTCTAAAGGTGAAGGCGCAACTGTTAAGAAAAAGGATGATACACACAAAATGGCAGAAGCCAATAAAGCGTTTGCTCACTTTAAAGCATAAGGAGATTTAAATGTCAAGAGATTTAAAATACACGAGAAATATAGGTATCGCTGCCCACATTGATGCTGGTAAGACTACTACTACTGAACGTATTCTTTACTATTCAGGTGTCAACCACAAAATCGGTGAGGTGCACGATGGTGCCGCTACCATGGACTGGATGGCTCAAGAGCAAGAAAGAGGTATTACTATCACTTCTGCTGCTACAACAGTTTTCTGGAAGTACAGAGAAAATAATTACCATATCAATATCATCGATACTCCTGGTCACGTTGACTTCACTGTTGAAGTTAATCGCTCACTTCGTGTATTAGATGGTCTTGTTTTCCTCTTTAGCGCTGTTGATGGTGTTGAACCTCAATCTGAAACTAACTGGCGCTTAGCTAATAATTATCACGTTCCAAGATTAGGTTTTGTTAATAAAATGGACCGCTCTGGTGCCGATTTCCTAAATGTTGTAAAACAAGTTAAGGAAATGTTGGGATCTAATGCAGTGCCGCTTCAATTACCTATCGGTGCCGAAGATAACTTCAAAGGTGTTGTCGACCTCATTAATAATAGAGGTATGGTGTGGAATGAAGAAGATAAGGGTATGACTTACAAAGAAATACCTATCCCTGAAGATATGGTCGAAGATGCAGCATTCTGGAGAGAACAACTCCTAGAAGCCGTTTCTTCTTATGACGATAAATTAATGGAGAAATACTTCGAGGATCCTAACTCTATCTCTGAAAGAGAAATTCTCGATGCCTTAAGAGCTGCTTGTCTTGATATGAGTATCGTTCCTATGGTTTGTGGTTCTTCATTCAAAAATAAAGGTGTACAAACTATGCTCGACTTGGTCATGGAATTACTTCCTAGCCCGCTCGATAAAATGGAAACTTTAGGTACCAACCCTGATACCGACGAACAAGTAATACGTAAACCTGATTATAGCCAACCTTTTGCTGCTTTGGCTTTCAAAATTGCCACTGACCCTTATGTTGGTCGCTTGGCTTTCATGAGAGCTTACTCTGGTAAATTAGATGCTGGTTCTTATGTATTAAATACTAGAAGCGGAAACAAAGAAAGGATTTCTCGTATTTTCCAAATGCATGCTAACAAGCAAAATCCAATCGAATTCTTAGGTGCTGGTGATATCGGTGCAGCTGTAGGTTTTAAAGATATCAAAACCGGTGATACACTTTGTGATGAAAAACATCCAATAGTTCTTGAGTCAATGGTATTCCCAGATCCAGTTATCGGTTTAGCAATTGAGCCTAAAACTCAAGCTGACGTAGATAGATTAGGAACAGCTTTAGGAAAATTGGCTGAAGAAGATCCAACTTTCAAAGTGAAATCAGATGAAGAAACTGGTCAAACTGTAATCGAAGGTATGGGTGAGCTTCACTTGGAGATTATCGTCGACCGTTTAAGAAGAGAATTTAAAGTAGAAGTAAATCAAGGTGCTCCTCAAGTTGCTTACAAAGAAGCAATCAAAGGAAAATGCACACATAGAGAAACATTCAAGAAACAAACTGGTGGTAGAGGTAAATTTGCTGATATTCAATTTGAAATTAGCGCTGTAGATGCAGACTTCACCGGAGAAGGATTACAGTTTGTAAATGAAGTTGTAGGTGGATCAATTCCACGTGAATTTATTCCATCAGTTCAAAAAGGATTCGCTGAAGCAATGAAGAACGGAATATTAGCAGGATATCCAATCGATAAAATGAAAGTTAGATTGTTTGATGGTTCATTCCACGCAGTTGACTCAGATTCATTATCGTTCGAGATTTGTGCTAAATCTGGATTCAGAGAAGCAGCACCAAAAGCAACTCCAATTTTGTTAGAACCAATTATGAAGCTAGAAGTATTAACTCCAGCAGATTATCTGGGAGATGTACAAGGTGATTTGAATAGAAGAAGAGGTATGCTAGAAGGAATAGATGAAAGAGCAGGCTCTCAAGTAATAAAGGCAAAAGTGCCACTATCAGAAATGTTTGGATACGTAACATCATTGCGTACAATTACATCAGGTAGAGCATCATCTACAATGGAATTCGATCATTACGAAGAAGTTCCACGTAGTATGGCCGAAGAAGTAATTAAAAAAGTAAAGGGACAAAAAGCTAACGCATAAAGCAATGGTAACTCAGAAAATAAGAATTAAGTTGCGTTCACACGATCACAACCTGATTGACAAATCAGCAGAGAAGATCGTCAAGTCTGTAAAAGCGACTGGCGCGGTAGTTAGCGGACCAATTCCGCTGCCAACCACCAAGAAGATCTTCACCGTATTGAGATCGCCACACGTAAACAAGAAAGCAAGAGAGCAGTTTCAACTGTGCTCATACAAGCGCCTTCTTGATATCCACAGCTCAACGGCAAAGACGGTTGAAGCATTAATGAAATTGGAACTTCCAAGCGGAGTAGATGTTGAAATAAAAGTATAACAGACATGGTAGGATTAATCGGAAAAAAAATCGGAATGACTAGCATCATTGATGCTAATGGTGCGAAAATCGGATGTACTGTCGTCCAAGTTGAGCCAAATGTTATCTCACAGATAAAAACTGTAGAGAAGGAAGGCTATAACGCACTGCAGATATCTGCAATCGAGCTTAAAGAAAAGCATTCGAATGCTTCTGCCATAGGACACTTCAAGAAAGCTGGAACGAATGCCATGAAAGTATCTCATGAATTCAGAGTAGACGAAGTATCTGGAAACATCGGAGATAAAGTTGATGTCAACATTTTCTCAGAAGGTGATTTCGTTGATATTATCGGAACCTCAAAAGGTAAAGGTTTTCAAGGTGTTGTTAAAAGACATAACTTTAACGGTGTTGGTCCGTCTACTCACGGTCAACACGATAGACAAAGAGCCCCAGGTTCTGTAGGTTCATCATCTTACCCTTCAAAAGTATTTAAAGGATTAAGAATGGCTGGTAGAATGGGAGGAAAGCGCGTTAAAAATATCAATAGTCAAATATTGAAAGTAATTCCTGACCAAAACCTATTGGTAATCAAAGGTGCTATATCAGGTCATAATGGAGCAATCGTAGTTATAGAAAAATAAGAAATGGAACTGAAAGTATTATCAAGCAATGGAACTGAGACAGGTAAAACTGTCAGCTTGCCAAGTGAAATATTTGGAGCTACTCCAAATGATCACGCCATTTATTTGGATGTGAAACAATACCTGGCAAATCAGAGACAAGGTACTCACAAGACCAAGGATAAATCCGAAGTTTCATACAGTACTAAAAAGATTAAACGTCAAAAAGGTACAGGTGGCGCTCGTGCCGGTAGTATCAAGTCTGGTGTGTTCGTAGGTGGTGGAAGAATCCATGGCCCACGTCCAAAAGACTACGGTTTTAAATTAAATAAGAAATTAAAGCGTCTTGCAAGAATTTCAGCTTTGTCTCACAAAGCCGCTAACAATAGCATCATAGTTATTGATAGTTTGAATTTTGACAAGCCAAATACCAAGTCATTCGTGAATGTACTGAACGATCTTAAATTGAACGGACAACGCGTATTAGTGGTAACGCCAGAGCAAAACAATAATGTATATTTGAGTGGTAGAAACCTTGAGAAGGCGCACACAATGCCGGCTTCTGAAATTAATACTTACCAAATTCTAAAAGCCAAAACTTTGGTTTTAATGAACGACTCAATTGAAGTAATTAAACAAACATTGAATTAAGAGATTATGTCAGTATTAGTAAGACCGCTAATAACAGAAAAAATGACCATGTTGACGGATAAAAGACAACAATACGGTTTCGTATGTGTTCGTACCGCCACCAAGGACGAAATAAAGGCCGAGATTGAGAAAATTTACAATGTCGAGGTCGAATGGATCAATACCATCGTAAGTACTCCAAAACGTAAAAAAAATAGACGTACTGGACAAGTTACAGGTAGAACCAACATTTATAAGAAAGCAATTTGTAAGTTGAAAGAGGGTCAAGTAATTGACTTTTATGAAAATATTTAAAGAAAATGCCAGTTAAAAGACTTAGACCGACGACACCGGGAACAAGATTCAGAGTTGCAAATACATTTGCAGAATTGACAGCTTCAGAGCCTGAAAAGAGTCTGACTGTTTCTCTATCCAAGTCCGGAGGTAGAAATAACCAAGGTAAAATGACTATGCGCTACATAGGTGGTGGTCATAAAAGAAAATACCGTATCATTGACTTTAAACGTGATAAGCACGGTGTAGTGGCTGAGGTAAAGACCGTCGAGTACGATCCAAACCGCTCTGCTTTCATCGCATTGGTAGAATATACCGATGGTGAAAAAAGATATATTCTTTGCCCACATGGCTTGAAAGTTGGTCAAAAATTGAACTCAGGTTCAGGAGTTGTTCCAGAAGTTGGTAATACAATGCCTCTTGCTGAAATTCCATTGGGTTCTATAATCCATAACATCGAAATGGCTCCTGGTCAAGGTGGTAAAGTTTGTAGAAGCGCTGGCTCTTATGCTCAACTAACTGCTAGAGATGGTAAGTATGTTGTAGTAAAATTGCCAAGTGGTGAAACTAGAATGATTCTGAGCACTTGCTCAGCAACAATCGGTTCAGTTTCTAACCCAGACCATAGCTTGGAAGTATACGGTAAAGCTGGTAGAAGTAGATGGATGGGTAGACGCCCAAGAACACGTCCAGCAGCAATGAACCCTGTCGATCACCCTCAAGGTGGTGGTGAAGGTAGATCAAAAGGTGGACAACCAAAATCACGTACTGGCATTTATGCTCAAGGTCAGAAAACACGTAACCCGAAAAAGAGCTCAAGTAAATATATCATTGAACGTAGAAAAGGTAAAAGAAATAAATAATGGCTAGATCACTTAAAAAAGGTCCATTCATCGATTGGAAACTCGATGAGAAAGTCTCTAAGATGAACGAATCTAAGAAGAAGGCGGTTATCAAGACATGGAGTAGAAAATCTATGATTGCTCCTGATTTCGTCGGACACACTTTTGCCGTACATAATGGCAACAAATTCATTCCAGTATATGTAACCGAAAATATGGTAGGTCATAAACTTGGTGAATTCGCTCCAACAAGAACATTCAAAGGACACGGAGGTAACAGCAAATAAACAGTATGGAATCAGTTGCAATATTAAGAAATTGTCCATTGTCTCCTCGTAAGATGAGATTGGTTGTCGATCAAATTAGAGGTCAACAAGTAGACAAGGCGCTAAGCATCCTCCAGTATTCTCAAAGAAGATACTATGCGGTGTACGTAGAAAAACTCCTGAAGTCGGCCATCAGTAATTGGCAGAATAAAAATCAGGATAGCAAGGTTGAGGATAGTAAAATTTTTGTATCTGCTGTTTTCGTTGACGGTGCAGTAGTAGCAAAAAGAATGAGAACTGCCCCTCAAGGTCGTGCCTACAGAATTCGTAAGCGTTTTAGTCACGTGACAATCAAAGTAGATAGTTTGAATAACAAGGAAAACCAATTAGCAGAAGCATAATTAATGGGACAAAAAATAAATCCAATAGCGTTTAGATTAGGAATCATCAGAGGTTGGGAAAGCAACTGGTATGGTGGCAAAAATTTCGCTGATAAGTTGGCTGAAGATGAAAAAATCCGCAAATACTTGTTCGCTCGTATTCCAAGAGGCGGTATGTCTAAAATCGTAATCGAAAGAACGATTAAAAGGATCATTATCACTATTCATACAGCTAAACCTGGTATCGTAATCGGTAAAGGTGGTGCTGAAGTAGATAAAATTAAAGAGGAATTGAAGAAAATCACTAAAAAAGATGTTCAAATCAATATCTTCGAAATTAAACGTCCTGAATTAGATGCTAAATTGGTAGCAGATACTATCTGTCAACAAATTGAAGGTCGTGTAAGCTATAAAAGAGCCGTTAAACAAGCTCTTGGAAATACCATGAGAATGGGTGCCGACGGTATTAAAATTAGCGTTTCAGGTAGATTGAATGGTGCTGAAATAGCGCGTTCAGAAAAATATAAAGATGGAAGAACGCCTTTGCATACTCTGCGCTCTGATATCGATTATGCTTTAGGTGAAGCATTAACTGTCTACGGTAAAATAGGCGTTAAAGTGTGGATCTGCAGAGGTGAAATCTACGGTAAACGTGATTTGTCTTTGAATGCAGGATCAGATAGAGGACCAAAGAGAGACGATTCTCAACGCTCTGATAATAGAAGAGGCGGAAGAAGAGATAACAGAGGCGGCGGCGATAATAGAGGCGGAGATAGAGGTAGAAGAAATAATAATCACTAGTAAGAGAGCGGGGAAGGTAAAATTAACTTAAAATAGGAAGTAATCGACATGTTAAGTCCAAAAAGAACCAAATTCAGAAAACAGCATAAAGGCAAAATTAAAGGTCTTGCCACCAGAGGTCACCGTTTGAGCTTCGGCACTTTCGGATTGAAAAGTATGGAGGAGTCTTGGATCACAGCCAGACAAATAGAAGCTGCAAGGGTAGCCTTAACCAGGTTTATGAAAAGGGAAGGTCAAGTCTGGATCAGAATATTCCCAGACAAACCAATCACCAAAAAACCTGCTGAAGTACGTATGGGTAAAGGTAAAGGTGCTCCAGAATATTGGGTAGCTATCGTAAAACCAGGAACCATTATGTTCGAAGTAACTGGTGTGCCTTTAGCTATTGCCGAAAGAGGTATGTACCTAGCTGCTCAAAAACTTCCAGTAGCAACCAAATTTATTGTTAAACCTGATTATACAGAAGAATAATGAAACACAGGGAATTAAAAGAACTTCCTACCAAAGAATTGGTGGAAAGATACAAAGAAGAAAAAGTAAGACTCACTAAAGTGAAGTTTAATAACGCAGTAGCTCGTATCGAACAGCCGCATAAGCTTAAAGAATCTAGAAAAACCATTGCTAGACTCTTAACCGAAATGAATGCTCGTAGAATAGAAAACGAATTTAAAGCCGCCGATAAAGGGGAATAATAAAAATGGAACAAACCAGAAATTCAAGGAAAGAAATCATTGGTCGCGTCACCAGTAGCAAAATGGATAAATCCATCGTTGTTGCTTTGGAAACCAAAGTGAAGCACCCGAAATACGGTAAGTACTTCAAAAAGACCAAGAAGTTCTATGCTCATGATGAAAAGAATGAGTGTAACATCAATGACATTGTAAAAATAATGGAAACAAGACCTTTAAGTAAATTAAAGTGCTGGAGACTTGTTGAAATAGTAGAAAGGGCAAAATAATGATACAAACAGAAAGTCGTTTAAAAGTAGCTGATAACAGCGGAGCAAAGGAAGTTCTTTGCATCAGAGTGCTAGGTGGCACCAAAAGACGTTACGCCTCTGTAGGTGATAAAATCGTCGTTGCTATCAAGACAGCCATTCCATCAGGTGGTGTCAAAGCCGGTTCAGTTTCAAAGGCTGTTATAGTAAGAGTAAAGAAAGAAATCAAACGCCCGGATGGTTCTTACATTCGCTTTGATGAAAATTCTTGTGTTCTACTTAACAACTCCGACGAACCAAGAGGTACTCGTATCTTTGGCCCAGTAGCTAGAGAATTGCGCGAAAAGCAATTTATGAAAATTATATCATTGGCTCCTGAAGTATTATAAGCGTATAAAGAATGAAGAACATCAATACATCACATCAGACTGGTAAAATCCACATCAAGAAGGGTGATACCGTGATGCAAATCGCAGGTAAAATTGTAGACGGTCAAAATACTGGTAAAGTATTGCGCGTTTACCCAAAAACTTACAGAGCTTTGGTTGAAGGCTTGAATATTATTTCTCGTCATACTAAACCAAATGCTACTTTCCCTAATGGAGGTATTATTAAGAAGGAGGCTCCAATTCATATCTCCAACTTAATGCTCGTTGTTGATGGCAAATCAACTAGGGTAGGTAGAAAACTAAATGATAACGGAAAACTTCAGAGATACTCTGTTAAAAGCGGAGAACTCATTAAATAATAAAGAAAGTAGATGTCGTATACACCAAATTTAAAAAGGAAATACACAGAGGTAGTCGTGCCTCACATGCAGCAGAAGTTCGGTTACAAGAACATTATGGAAATGCCAAATCTAGTAAAGATTTGCTTAAACCAAGGTGTTGGTGATGCCGTTAATGATAAAAAATTAATTGATGCAGCTGTAGATGAAATGACTAGAATCAGTGGTCAAAAAGCTCAAGCTACAATGTCTAAAAAAGATATTAGTAACTTTAAGTTGAGATCTAAGATGCCAATTGGTGCTCGTGTAACTCTTCGTCAAAATACAATGTTCGAATTTCTAGAACGCTTGATTTCTATCGCTCTTCCAAGGGTAAGAGATTTTCAAGGTTTGGAAATTAGAGGATTCGACGGTAGAGGTAACTTCACTATGGGTATCACCGAACAAATCATTTTCCCAGAAATCGATATCGACAAAACAAATCGCATCACTGGTATGGATATCACTTTTGTGACTACCTGCAAAACTGATGAGGAATGTTTGGAAATGCTTAAAACTTTTGGATTACCTTTCAAGAAATAAAATAACATGGCAAGAGAAGCAATAAAAGCAAGAGAACTTAAAAAAGAACGTCTGGTAGCAAAATACGCTGAAAGACGTAAACAGTTAAAAGAAGCTGGTGATACCATCGGTCTTCAAAAACTGCCTAGAAGTTCTTCAAAAGTACGCCTTCGCAACAGGTGCAAACTGACCGGTAAGCCTAGAGGTTATATCAGAGTGTTCGGTTTGTGCAGAAATCAATTCCGTGAATTGGCTTCGGCAGGTAAAATCCCAGGAGTAACTAAATCAAGTTGGTAATATTAAAATAGAATAAAATGACTGATCCAATAGCAGACTACTTAACCAGATTAAGAAACGCCCTGCAAGCTAAACATAGAATCGTTGAGATTCCAGCCTCTAACATCAAGAAGGCTATGACTAAGGTGTTGTTTGAAAAAGGCTATATCCTTAACTATAAGTTCGAGGAAACCGATAACAAACAAGGTGTCATCAAAGTGGCTTTGAAATACGACGGTATTACAAGACAACCGGCCATCAGAGATCTTAAAAGAATCTCTAAACCAGGTCTGAGAAAATACGCTCCAGCTGATAATCTTCCAAGAGTAATCAATGGATTAGGTATTGCTATTATCTCTACCTCTAAAGGCGTTATTTCTGATAAAGAAGCCAGAGCACTGAACGTAGGCGGTGAAGTATTGTGCTACGTATCGTAAACTATAAAAGAATAAGAACATGTCAAGAATAGGTAAAGCTCCAATCAATATCCCTGCAGGTGTGGAAGTTAAAGTCTCTGCAGATAACACCGTTTCGGTTAAAGGACCTAAAGGTGAATTGCATCAGACCCTTAACGAAGGTTTTAAGGTGAATATAGATAATGGTGTAATGACCATCATTCGTCCTAATGACGAAAAAGGAAATAGAGCATTGCATGGTTTGTACCGTTCACTGTTGAACAACAATGTCATCGGTGTGAAAGACGGCCATACAACTAAACAAGAATTGGTTGGTGTAGGTTATAAAGCAACTAACGCCGGTCAAATTCTAGATTTGTCTGTCGGTTACTCGCATAGAATTATGCTTGAAGTGCCATCAGAAATCAAATTGACTACCGTAACAGAGAAAGGTCAAAATCCTACCATCATCATGGAAAGTGCCGATAAGCAATTATTAGGTCAGGTGGCTGCTAAGATTAGATCATTCCGTAAACCTGAACCATACAAAGGAAAAGGTATTAAGTTCTCTGGTGAACAATTAAGAAGAAAAGCAGGTAAGTCAGCATCTAAAAAATAAGTAAGACAATGAGCAATTTAAAAGCAAAGAGAAGACTCAAAATAAAGCGTAGGGTTTCTGGCAACATCCAGGTATCTGCAGATCGCCCAAGATTGGTAGTATTCCGTAGCAATTCTGAAATCTACGCGCAAATCGTAGATATCGAGAATAAAACTTTGTGTGCTTCTTCTAGCCTAGAAAAAGATATCAATGGCATGAAGGAAAACAACACGGCAAAAGCTGCAATAGTAGGATCTAGAATCGCTGAAAAAGCAAAAGGACTAGGTATCGAGAAAGTCGTTTTCGACAGAAATGGTTTCCTTTACCATGGTAGAATCAAAAGTTTGGCAGAAGCGGCTAGGGAGGCTGGTCTGCAGTTTTAATCATTTAATTAAGAAACATGTCAACTAGCAATATAAAACGTGTAAGACAATCAGAACTGGAACTCAAAGAAAAAGTAGTTGCAGTAAACCGTGTGGCGAAAGTTACTAAAGGTGGTAGAACTTTCACTTTCACTGCTATCGTAGTGGTAGGTGATGGTAATGGTATCGTAGGTAACGGACTGGGTAAAGCCGGTGAGGTAACCGATGCTATACAAAAAGCAATTGAAGATGCTAAGAAAAATCTTGTGAAAGTGCCTATCCTTAACGGTACTGTGCCTCACGAACAACTTGGTAAATTCGGTGGTGGTAATGTATTCATCAAACCTGCTTCTCACGGTACTGGTGTAATAGCTGGTGGTGCGATGCGTTCGGTATTAGAAAGTGCAGGCGTTCACGACGTTCTAGCTAAATCTAAAGGATCATCTAACCCACATAACGTGGTTAAAGCAACTATCGATGCGCTCTCTAAACTTAGAGACCCTTATACCATCGCTAAACAAAGAAACATTAATCTAAAGAAAGTATTTAACGGATAATATCATGTCTAAAATTAAAGTTACTAAAATCCGCAGTACCATTGGTCAGTCTGTAAGAGTAGAAAGGAATATGGAAGCTTTGGGTTTGAACAAAATTAATAGTTCAAACGAATTGACTTCTACGCCTCAAATTGAAGGCATTATCAGAAAAGTTAAACACCTTATCAAAATAGAAAATATTTAAAATGGATTTAAGCACATTAAAGCCCGCAGAAGGTGCTACCAAAAATGGTAAACGTATCGGTAGAGGCCAAGGTTCAGGTAGAGGTGGAACTTCTACAAAAGGTCACAAAGGTGCCCAAAGTAGAAGTGGTTACTCTCGTAAAAAGGGTTTTGAAGGCGGTCAAATGCCTCTTCAAAGACGTATCCCTAAAGGTGGTTTCAAAAACTTCAATCGTGTTGAATTAGCAAGTATCAACCTAGATGTTCTGCAAAAAATGGCAGATGCTAAAGGTCTTACTGTTATCAATCACGAAACTCTTGTGGCTAACAATCTTGTCGGTAAAAGAGAATATTATAAGATCTTAGGTCGTGGCGTTCTTACTGCTAAATTAGATGTACACGCTCATGGCTTCTCTGAGACGGCTAAAAAAGCTATCGAAGAAAAAGGCGGATCAATCACACTTATTACTATTTACTAGGCATGAAGAAAATTGTCCAAAAATTAAAGGAAATCTGGAGTATCGAGGAATTGAGAGCTAAGATTAAAGCAACCCTGCTTTTTCTCTTGGTTTACCGTATAGGTACCTTCATTATTCTGCCTGGTATCGATGGCAATATGATGGGCGCTCTTAAGAGTCAAACCACCGATGGTATCCTAGGTTTGGTCAATACATTCGCTGGTGGCGCTTTCGGAAGAGGTGCCATTTTCGCCTTGGGTATTATGCCTTATATTTCGGCTTCCATTGTCGTTCAATTATTGACAATAGCAGTCCCAACTTTCCAACGTATGCAAAAGGAAGGTGAAGACGGAAGAAGAAAAATTAATCAATATACGCGTTTCTTAACTATCGCTATTACTGCAGTTCAAGCTGTCGCTTATCTCTATAATATCACATCTAAAAATGATAATTGGGGCGCACTCTTATTCAAAACAAATCCTGAATTGATGTCTGAGTCGTTCTTTATGATTGTAAACGTTACCATGCTAGTTGCTGGTACTATGTTCACAATGTGGTTGGGCGAACGCATCACCGATAAAGGTTTAGGTAATGGTATATCTTTAATCATCATGGTTGGTATTATTGATAGATTGCCTGAAGCGCTTGGTTTTGAACTCGATCAACGTATAAGTAAAGGTGGATTACCTTTGTTTATAGTAGAAATTATATTCTGGTTGTTGGTAATTGTTACGACGATACTCTTGATTCAAGGTACTCGAAAAGTTACAGTTAACTATGCTAAACGTGTCGAAGGTAATAGAGTATTAGGCGGTGCACGTCAATATATTCCTTTGAAAGTAAACGCTGCTGGTGTAATGCCTATCATCTTTGCTCAAGCAATTATGTTCATTCCTCCAACAATTGCTCAAAATCTTGAAAATCAAAGTGGATTTTTAAAGTCATTAAGCGATTACGGTTCGTTTTGGTACAACTTTGTATTTGCTGTATTAATTATAGTATTTACATTCTTCTATACTGCTATCACAGTTAATCCAACTCAAATGGCAGACGATATGAAGAAAAGTGGTGGATTTATTCCAGGTATTAAGCCAGGAAGAAGCACTAGTGAATACATTGATGAAATACTATCTAGAATAACATTGCCAGGAGCGCTATTTTTAGCAATAATAGCCATATTGCCTTCAATAGCAATGTTGTTTGGAGTAGGACAGTCGTTTGCACAGTTTTATGGCGGAACATCCTTATTGATTATGGTTGGTGTTGTATTGGATACACTGCAACAAATAGAAAGTCATTTATTAATGCGTCATTACGACGGACTAATGAAGTCGGGAAGAATCAAAGGAAGAACTGGAGTAGGCACACAATCAATTTGATAAATTAAAAAAAAAGAATTAAATTTGCACCCCTTCAAAAAATGGCCAAGCAAGACTCAATAAAACAGGACGGTACGATAGTGGAAGCATTGTCAAATGCAATGTTTCGCGTTCGACTGGCCAATGGTCATGAGATCATTGCTACCATTTCGGGAAAAATGAGAATGAAATATATCAGGGTACTGCCAGGAGATAGAGTATCAGTGGAGATGAGTCCATACGATTTAAGTAGAGGCAGAATATCATATAGATACAAATAAAAAGCAATATGAAAGTAAGAACTTCAGTTAAAAAGCGCAGCGCCGACTGCAAACTGGTTAAACGTAAAGGTAAGCTTTTTGTAATAAACAAAAAGAATCCAAAATTTAAACAAAGACAAGGATAATAATTAAACATGGCAAGGATAGCTGGTATTGATTTACCGAAAAACAAAAGAGGTGTCATAGGTTTAACCTATGTATACGGAATTGGTTCAAGCAGGGCGGTTTTGATCTTAGATCAAGCTGGAGTCGACCACAATAAGAAAGTGAGTGAATGGAATGATGATGAATTAACAAGCATCAGAAATGTCATCTCTTCTTCTTTCAAAACTGAAGGTGAACTGCGTTCTGAAAAGCAATTAAACATCAAACGTTTGATGGATATTGGTTGCTATCGTGGAACTCGTCACCGTAAAGGATTGCCTTTAAGAGGTCAAAGTACTAAAAACAATGCGCGTACAAGAAAAGGTAAGCGTAAAACAGTTGCCAATAAGAAAAAAGTCACTAAATAATAGATAATGAGTAACGTTAAAAATAAAAAGAAGGTAAAGGTAGATCCTGTAGGACAGGTACACATTAGGGCCTCTTTCAATAATATCATCATTTCTGTCACAAATGCAAATGGCGACGTAATTTCATGGTCATCTGCTGGTAAAATGGGTTTCAGAGGTTCTAAAAAGAACACGCCTTATGCTGCTCAATTAGCAAGTCAGGACTGTGGTAAAGTGGCCTATGATCTAGGACTTAGAAAAGTAGATGTATTCGTTAAAGGACCAGGTTCAGGT